>CAMBEV010000009.1 GCA_945865595.1 Nannocystis exedens
GGCGGCCGACGCGTCGGCACTCGACGCACCAACGAACTCGGCCACGGACTCCGACGCAAGCGCAGCCTCTCGCCGCAATGTCCTTCTCGTGATCGTTGACGACGTTGCCGCCGAAGAGATCCGCTCTTACGCGAAAGAACTTGCAGCCATCACCCGCACGAAGCCCACGAGCGTAGGCATCAAAGACACCAACAAGAACAACATCCCCGATGGGCTCGAAGACACCGACGCTGACGGACAGCCCGACGGCGCAATCGCAACACCGGCGATCGACTCGCTCGCGTCGGCTGGCGTGCGATTCACGCAAGCGTGGGCCAATCCCGTTTGCTCGCCCACGCGCGCTGGCATCTACACCGGCCGCTACGTGGTACACCACGGCGTCGGAGCCCCAATTGGCAACGCAGGCACGGTTTGGGCACTGCCTCACGACATACAGACGCTGCCCGAGGCGCTAAAGAAGGACGGCTCGCCCTACAAAGTCGCTCTCTTCGGTAAGTGGCATCTCGGCGACATTGACGGCACGCTCCCTACCGATCGCGGGTGGGACTACTTTTCTGGCTCGCTCGGCGGCGCTCTCACCAACTACTACAAATGGAGCAAGGTCGTCGTTGACGAAGCCCAGAAGCGTACGAACACCCCATCGACCGCCTACGCGACGACTGCAGCCATCGACGACGCGCTCGAATGGATCAACAAGCAGTCGAGTCCATGGTGGGCGACGGTTGCGCTCAACGCGGCCCACACACCCTACTCAGAACCGCCGGCCGCATGTTTGTCAGGTAAGTTGACTGGCACAGACGACGTCTCGCTTTTTCACAAGACGATCGAGTGCGCCGATCACGAGATCGGTCGCCTCTTTGAGGGTCTGGGCGCGGCGAAGCTCGCCAACACGACAATCGTATTCGTCGGTGACAACGGCACCGAAGGGGCGACCAGTCAGGTTTACGCAGTGGGGCACACCAAGTCGAGCGTCTACCAGGGCGGCGTCCACGTCCCGCTCATCGTGGCCGATGGCGCGACCCTCACCAAGTCGCAGGGTACTTCGGGAGTGGGCGCGGTCACCCAACCAGGGCGCACCGTGACAAGCCCAGTTCACGCGGTTGACATTTTCTCGACCCTCGCCGCCATCATGGGATCCACCGCGAGCTCAACCGATGCTGTCAGCATGGTTGACTATCTCTCGTCAGCTTCCGCAACATCGGCTCGCAAGACCAGCTACACAGACGCGTTTCAGTACAAGGCAGCCGACGTCGGGAAGGTCAAGGCGTCGCTCAGCGATCCTGCGCAAGTGACCGCCGCGCAAGTGCTAGTGCTCGCCCGCGGCAACGTCCGAGCGGCGATTCGCAACCAACAGTACAAGCTCGTCTACGACGATTCGGCCTACCAACTGTTTGACCTGGCGAACGATCCGTTCGAGCAACTGAGCGTCTGGTGCACCGCAGCGACGAAGACGCAGAGCGAAGAGCTCGCCGCGAGCATGGCCGCGATCGACCCGCAGTACCCCGCACCAAAGTGTCCGTAGCCATCGCGCATGGTCCACGATCGCGAGTGGCTCGAGCAAAGGCGCATCGAACTTGAGGCAGAGTTCAACGAAGCGATCACCCTCGATGGGCTAACCGCCACGTGGAACATTTTTCAACGCCGGCGCGGACATCGCCATTCGATCGACGACGTGCTCACCGCTTGGTACGCCCTAGAAAATAGTCCACCCGTCGATCACTTTCTCGATCTCGGCACCGGTATCGGCACGGTTGGCATGATGATCCTCTCCTGTCTTGCACCCACCGCGCGGCTCACTTGTATCGAAGCGCAGGCAATCAGCCATCGGCTCTTACTTGAAAATATTCGTGCAAATGCGATCGAAGAGCGCGTGACGCCGCTACTTGGAGACCTGCGCGAGCTCAAGCACAACGATCGCTTTCTCCTCGTGACCGGAAGTCCTCCCTACTTCGCTCCGTCAGCCGGCATCTTGTCGGCAGATTCACAGCGCGCCCACGCGCGATTTGAGCTTCGCGGAGACGTGCGTGACTACGCGCGGGCAGCAAGCCGCCACTTGGCCGTTGGCGGCACGTTCGTATTCTGTTTTCCCTACGCACAGAAGAACCGAGCCGTAAAGGCCGTGCGCGACGATGGATTCGCGATCGTCAAGCAACGTGACGTTGTGCCCAAAGAGGGCCTTGTGCCTCTCTTCTCTGTGTTCGCGTGTCGCTTGGGCCAACATGACGAACAAGAGGAGGCCCCGTTCGTTGTGCGCGATGCGGGGGGCCGACCAACGCAAGCCCTTGATGCCGTGCGAGCACGCTTTGGGTGGGAACAGATATGTCGCCAGTCAAGCAACCGGTGACGCTGTCTCCGGCCCCAGTGACGCCGGATTACCGCGACAGTGCGGCGGGCTGCGCTACTCTCGCCCAAATGGAAGTGCGCGCGATGAAGCTGGGCGGGTGCCTCATGGTGATACTCGGCGTGTTCACGCTCGGAGTGGCACCGTTGGGAATCTGGTGGAGCATGCGACGTTGGCCCGCCTGGGTTGACAATCAAGGCGTGCGACTCAAAAGCGGCGTCACGATTGGCTGGCCACAAATCACACGCGTCGTGAAGGTCGTCAGCGACGTCAATGGCACGATCACCACCCGTTATGATCTGCAGTCAGCGCTGGGGGTGGTTCGCGTGGTGCCCGACCGATTGGAGAACGGCGAGCAGGTCCTCGAATTCATCTTGCAGCGCGTGCCACCCAACGCTCTGAATAGCTGAAGGCCTCGCATCGCCGGCGTGTTCGCGGTAGGCACTGACGCAGCTTCTTTTGCTGTCAGGAGACCCACGATGCGAAGGTTCGTTCAGGCGCTGCTTCTTGGAACGGTTGCGATCTGCGCTCAAGGCTTCGGGTGCGCCGGCGAACGCGATCCCATCAGCCGTGTACAACCTTCAGCCCTTCCGAAGAGCTTCTTTCTCGGAGACGATCTCAAGAACGCGAGTGACGATCCGTCGTTCTACGCGCGCACCACGATCGTCGACGTCGGCTTCGGGGCCACGCAACCAGACCTCTACGTCGGCAACCCGTCGAACCTCTCCATCATCAAGTGGGAAATTGCCGAAGACAAACTCGTGGGACGCTTGGCGTACGAGCAGATCGAGTCGACCGACGGAAAGGGCGTGCGCCCCTCTCTCGCGGGCAAAAACGCGGGCCAAGCCATCTGCGCGTTCAAGATCGCGTCGCAGTTCGACATTCGTCGCGAGTACAACGCGCAGACCGGCGAAGAGAACAACGTCATCAGTGAGAACACGACCGATCGGCCGTGGTTCGAACGGAACTACGTCCGCGTCGACTTCTCACGCAACTTGATCGACGACGCGTACCACTTTGACATCCTGTCTGACCTGGGTTTGAACGGTGTAAAATACAACGGTCTCGACTACGCGGTGACCGATCCAGGACACGTCAACGCGCCGTCATTTGATCAGGCAGGCGGCTACTTCGACGTCACCAACAAAGTGATGGCGACCCCCGAAGTTCTCGACTTGAGCAACGTCGCGTGGGCGAAAGCGTACGGCATCACGGCGATGGCCGCGTGCGACACGGACAACGACATGACCGGCGGCAAGGGTCCATGGGGCAACTGTGGCCCGATGGAGCTCACGGTGCGCCACTCGTTTCGTCGTGTGGATTCCAACGACTACGAACCGATCGATCAAGACGGCATCCGCTTCAGCGCCTACGGCGCCTTCGATGTCGATCGCTTCGGCTACGACGACGCGTACGGCATGACCGACCAGCGTTGGCACCGCTTCGTGTTGAGGTACGACATCTGGGAGCGCAACCACTACTACAAAGATCCCGCGCGGATGGAGGGCGCCATCGCGTGCAACACCCAGGCATCGACTCCTGTTGGATTAGGCCCCACCCGCGACGACGACAGAAACGGCACCGCTGACGAGTGCGAGAGCGTCACGAAGGCAACAGGCCGGGGCGGATCGCAATGCGACGCGTTCACGCACAAATGCACGTTGCCGTATCAGCTGCGCACGCAAAAACCGATCGTCTGGTACCAAACCGTCGACTCCACGAGCGACTACTTCGAAGGCACGCAGTGGGCGTCACATGAGTGGGACGTCGCGATGCGCTCTGCGGGTCAAGTCGCCAAGTACGCCGAGTGCAAAGCGACCGCAGGCCCCAACTGCGAACAATATGCAATCTACACAGGCCAGCAAGAAGAGAACGAAGATGCGATCGCGCTTGCCCGCGAAGTCGACGACTGCCGTCGCGGCGTCGCATACGCCGACCATCGTCGCGATGAGGCCAAGTGCGTGGCGCTGGCGAACGAAGTGGGTGCGCGGCGCAACCTGTCCGCCGGAGTCATCGCAGTCGCGAAGCTCCCCGAAGCGGTCGTGCTTTGCCACAGCCCGGTCGAAGATGGCGATCCCTCGGCGTGCGGCGACGTCAAGCATGTTGACGACATGGGCGCGATCACCGAACGCTTCCGTTTGCCAGCGGGCATGACGTCCGCACAGTGCCGCGATCTCTTGCGCAAAGGCGCGACCAACGACAGCGAGAAGGCGACGCTTGCCACATGCCGCGCGAGCACGCTCGTACGCTTTGGCGATCTCCGCTACCAGCAAATCATGAACGTCGAGGGGCCGCAGAGTCAGGGGCCTTGGGGCATCATGGCAGACGCTGCAGACCCACTCACAGGCCGCAAAATCTCGTCGAACGTCACGGTGTACACACACATCAACCGCACCGCGAGTCAGAACTTCGTGGACCAGATGCGATACGTCAAAGGCGAGCTCGCAACAGAAGACGTTACGAATGGAACGAACGTGCGCGACTACGCCGCAGCCGCACAGGCTACAAGCTACGGGGGCTTCGCGCCGATGACGCAGGATCGCGTGTACGCGCAGCTTGGCGCTGCTGCCGGCCTCTCGATCGAAAAGGCAAGTCAGTTTCCTACCTTCACAGACGCGCAAACGGCGCGCGCACGTGGGCAAATCGACGACTTGGAATCCATCACGGCAGACACCCGCGCGGCGTCGACCAACCAACCGATTTACGAAGCGCGCCGCGCATCTGCGGTGACAAACGGACTCGACGCACAGCTCATCACGCCTTCGAGCTTGCGCTTGGCTGGTGCAACGGCTGCAACCTACACCGATGGCATGCGCAGCCTCGTCTCGCAGCTACAAGGCCAGAACCCAGCGATCGGTCGGCAACTCGAAATGCTTCGTGCATCGGCGCTCGAAAAGCGCGGCGCGTGCCGTGTCGACGGAGACGCTCTTGCCCTTGCGCCCTACTCGGTCGCTTCGATCGGGGACGCCATGCAAGACAAGTTCGGAAAGTTCGACGCGACCCAAGACAAAGGAACGCAGCTCGCCCGCGCAACGCGGATGCGCAGCTTTATCGAACAGCGCATTCAGTATGCGGTCGTCGCTCACGAGATGGGGCACTCGGTGGGTCTGCGCCACAACTTCGTGAGCTCGTCGGACGCGTTCAACTACAGACCGCAATACTGGCAACTGCGAACAAGGAACGGCGCGGTGTCGAAAGCATGCTCGTACCTCGTGACCGACGGCAGCAACTGCGTAGGTCCTCGGTACTTCGACCCAGTCACGAAAGAAGAAGCAACGAACCTGCAGCCGATGTTCATGCAGTCATCGGTGATGGAGTATCCGGGTGAGTTCGCTCAAAATCTCGTCGGCCTCGGCGCGTACGACTTCGCCGCCGTCCGCATGTTCTACGGCGATGCCGTTGGCGTTTACAGCGACACGTCCGTGGTGAACCCGAGCTCCAGAGCGGGCCAAGTTGCGCTTCGCAAGCTCGACTCGTTCGGTGGCCTCACCGGCTGGCGATACGCCGTCAATTCGGCCATGCGTGTGCACTACTCGCAGCTTCAGAAAGAAGCGCAGCTCATCCACGACTGTCACGACGTTGACGTCGCAGCGTTCAAGCCTGCAGCTTGGGATGAGGCCACCAAGGGCGTGTGGAGTCCATTGCTCGACGGCCTCATTGTCTCGGTTGACGGACAGGCATCACGATGCCGCACGCAGCCGCAAGACTTTGTGCAGTGGAAGCAGCTCGAGTACACGTCTGGCGCCGGTGATGCGCCCGCGGTGGACCCACATGGCCGGGTGCGTGTCGCGACCGGATTCGCGAGCGACAACCGCGCCGACATTGGAAACTCGGCGGTGTTTCGGCATGACAACGGCGCCGACCCTTACGAACAGATGAGCTTCCTCATCGCGCAAGCGGAGATGCTTCACATCTTCTCCGACTACCGCCGTGGTCGCACGAATTTCAGCGTACGCAGCGCCGCCGATCGCTGGCGCAAACGCACCGGCGAAAAAATCCGCGACATTGGGAAATCGGTCGCGCTCTACTTCACCATCTACCCTGACAACCGAGCCCTGCTTGCCGAGCAGTTGAAAGAGAACGTTCTCGCCGCAGGCATGGCGTTCGACTACTTCAGCCGCGAGCTTGCGCGCCCCGAGAACGGCGCACACGGACGCGACACCGACGGCATTCTGCGCACGATGGATGCTTCAGGCGGAACCGCGCTGCTCACGATCCCGACAGGCGCTACCGGCTACTTCGGCAACATCGCGTTTGGCGGCGCACCCCTTGAAAGTGGGCTCGCGGGCGACAAAGGCGATTTCGATGTACAATACACGACCAACGCGGGTTCGTACTACAAGAAGATCTGGACGCCGATGCTCATGACCGAGTCCGTCGACAAATTCGTCAGCGCGCGGCGCAGCGATTTTCTTGATGCTCGCTACCGTGCAGTGTCGCTCGCAGACATTTTTCCCGATGGCTATCGTCGGTGGTTCGGCAACATGCTGACGGGCGACGACTTCGTGCGAGGCGTGCGGGTCGCAGCAGACATTTCAGGTAAGCCGCTTACCGAGTCGAACTCGCAATACCCCGCGCAGGCACTCGGCACGACCAGCTACTGGAAGCCGACGCCCGAAGTCTGCTTCCCGAAGGAAGGCACGACGGTCTGCTCCGATCTCGGCAATGCCAACCTCGGCACCACGCCACCTTCGGTTGCCATCGTCGATCCGCAGGTCGGTTGGGAGGTCCAGCGCTTCCTTATCGCGTGGACACTCAACTACCTGCCGGAAAACCAGAAGATCGAGTGGCTCAACCAGATGGACATCTACCAACTCGGAACTGAGGGCGACCCTTCCTTGCCGAACCGCATCGAGTTTCACGACCCGAACGGTAAGGTGTATATTGCACGCACATACGGCAAAGAAGCGATCTTCGGCAAGACCGTTCAAAAGGGCATCGCCGCGCGCATGCTCGAGTACGCCAACGACCTTCTCTTTGCCGCATATGAAACCGATGCGGTTACACAGAACGGAACGGCTTGGTACAAGGCCAAGCTCGATGCGAACGGCGTCGCGATTCTGAAGAATGGACCCGGCCCCACGCACACGCTCGCCGACTACACCGCGGTGATCGATTTCATGCGGCGCAGTGTCGTGGCATTTGGGTATGGCGAACCGGTCGAACGCGGATTTAAGTAAATATACTTTACCGATGATTCCGTGGGAACTCCTCGGCGAGGCGCGCACCCCGGGGGGCGAGTCCATGACGCTCACCCGGCGTGGCAACGAGTACGTGCTCACGGCCGACGGTAAGCCCCTGATGTCGAGTCGCATGAAGGGATCCGAGGAGGCCCTTGCGAGCATCGGCTGCGATCGAGCGTGCAAGCTCGAGAGCCCGTGCGTGCTCGTTGGCGGACTGGGGATGGGCTTTACGTTGCGCGCTACCCTCGACGTCTTGCCCGCCGATGCGACGGTGGTGGTCGCTGAGCTGATGCCCGCGGTGGTGGAGTGGAACCGGGGACCGCTTGGACCGCTCGCGAAGCACCCGCTCGACGATCGCCGGGTACACGTCGAGGTCGGCGATATCGCCACCGTCCTGCGCGAGGGGCCCACTCGGTTCGATGCCGTGTTGCTCGACGTCGACAACGGGCCGGTCGCCTTCACGCAGGCCACGAACGCGGGCCTCTACGACAACGCAGGACTCACGATGACACGCGCCGCCTTACGACCTGCCGGTGTGCTCGCGGTGTGGTCAGCGTGGGACGACCGAAAGTTCGAGCACCGGCTTCGGCACCACGGGTTCGCGGTCGAAACGCATCACGTGCGCGCGAGGCTGAAGCAGGGCGGACCGCGCCACACGATTTTCGTGGGGCGACTATGATGACGTCACCAAGCCATCCGGGCCGGCACCGTTTGTATCTGAACGGGCACGATCGAAGTGAGCGTGATCCAACCAGAAGTCGTTTGCTTCGCGCGGGCCACGAAGCGCGTCTTCGTGTAGCGATTCGCTGCGGGCCAGCCTGAAGTGAGCTTCGCCGTGGAGGCGCAGCTACCCCAGTTCGACCAAACGCCACTAATCGTTGCATAGCCGAACCGTTCCCAACGACCAGTCGATGGTAGGTACCCGTAGCCGGTGACATTGGTCGATGTGGCTTCGCACGCGGCCTTTGATGTCGGCGAAGTCGTGGGCCGAATCGACGCGGTGACGATGTCGCGAGTACCGTAGCCGACGAGTGTCGCGAGACCGTTCACTTCGATGATGAGCCCAGAGCACGCCCGCGATGCATAGGCGGTCGAGGTCGTCTGCGCGTACCCGTTCGCCCAAAGCGAGAAGGTGTGCGTTGCATCGGCAGCTTGCGTCGTGCATGGGTCGGAAAGATCGACGGTTGCAAGGGTGATGGGCTGTTCGCCGTTGTCGCTTCCTTCGTCACTGCCCGCTTCGGGCGCTCCCGCGCAACCGACGACCAGTAAGCAAACCGCAACGCAACCTGACTTCGCACGCATCGACGTTCTCCTTCAAGGGCGACCAAGGGACATCCCGGTCTCGTAGGAAACATGTCTACGTCACTGCCGTATCTTGCGCATGCAACCCAACTGGATGACATGAGCTTTCAGCGCAATTTCCCCAACGCCCACCTCGCCGCCTGCCTCACCCCTGCATCGACGTGATCACACAGCGCAACGAGGGGCGCACGGGCCTTCTCTTCCCTTTTTGCGCCCACGACTAGACACGCGTTGCGCAAGACGCCCGCCGGCGTCGCACGCTTCAGCGGCGAGCTTCCCACCACCGCGGCGATTTGTACCTCGCTCAGTTGCAATAAGTGCAACGCGTCCATGTCGCTCCACTCGGGCCTCGGCGAAAACTGGCTCTTCACGTGCCTTGGTTTCGCCGACGCGTTGAACGGGCACACGGTTTGGCAATCGTCGCAGCCGAAGAAATGCTCGCCGATCGCGTCAATCAACTTCGTGGACACTTCGCCGCGCTGCTCAATTGTAACATATGAAATACACTTTTGAGCATCGAGCACGAACGGCTTCGGAAACGCGTTCGTCGGGCATGCATCGAGGCAACGTGTGCAACTGCCACATCGCTCGGCGATCGGTTCACCTGGCACGAGCTCGAGCGTCGTGACGACCTCACCAATCAGCAACATTGACCCAAGCCCCGGCACAATGATGAGGCCGTTCTTGCCCACGAAGCCCAGCCCTGCGCGCGCGGCCCACGCGCGTTCGAGAATCGGCGCGTCGTCCGCAAGCGGCCTCGCCTGCACAGGCGCATCGTCAGTGCCGAGCGAGCGAACGAACGCTGCAAGCTTGCGCAACTTGCGCCTCAGGAAGTTGTGGTAGTCGCTGCCTCGGGCATAGCGCGCGATCGATTGCGCGAGCGGCGGGTCTTGCGCTTCTTCCTCGCGGCTTCTTTGGTAACGCTGCGCGATACAGATGACGCTCTTAGCGCCCTCGAGAATGTGCGGCCCGTCGACGGAGCGGCGCGCTTCTCGGTTCTCAGCCAGGTAGGCCATGGTGCCGTGCATGCCGGCCTCGAGGAACGCCTCGTAGCGGGAGTGGTCGACGTCGAGCGCCTCGGTCGCGCTCGCGATGCCCACGGAGTCAAACCCGAGGTCACGTGCCTTGGCGAGGACGCGGTCTGTCATGTCACGCGAGGAGGCCACACACCCATGCTAGTACGCCCTTCGTGACCGAGACGACCCGAGACCTCTTCTTCGGCGGACGCATGCTCATCGAGCAGCCGAAGAGCCGCGACAGCTACCGCGTGAACATCGACTCGCTTTTGCTCGCAGGCTTCGCCGCGGCCGGCAAGCACGCGCAACGGGCGTTCGACCTCGGCGCGGGGGTCGGCGCGGTGGGCCTCTCGCTCATGCAGCTTAATGCAGCATCGCACATTACATTTATCGACGTCTCTCAAGAGGCGACTTCCCTCGCCTCGCGCAACGCCGAGCACAATGGCTGGGCTGACCGCAGCCGCGTTCTCACAGGCGACGTCCAAGAGCTCGCGCTCGAACACAAAGGCGAAGCCGACCTCATCGTCACGAACCCCCCGTTTTCTCAGCCCCGCACCTCCGTCATTCCGCGTAGTGAGAGGCTCACGCAGGCCCGCATCGGCGACCTCAGCGCGTTCCTGGCCGCCGCCCGCCAACTCGGTGGAAAAGGTTCTCGCTCGTGTTACGTTTATCCTGCGCAATACCTCTCGGTGCTGCTTGGGTACGCGCGTGAACAAGGCCTCGAACCAAAGCGCGTGCGCTTCGTGCATTCACGAGCCCACACATACGCTCGACTCGCCTTGGTCGAGTGCAAGGCGGGAAAGCCAGGTGGCCTCGTTGTCGAACCGCCCCTTGTAGAGTGGAACGGCGAAACGCGATCCGAAGAGGTGCGGCTCCTTATCGAGGAAGCCCGTCTTGTTCGCCGAGCAGACGATCGAGCGTGATCGCGCAAGCGGACCGAACGCTTAGGTGGTTGTAGTCACTTGCGACGGCACGAATCGGGGGCAGAAAAACGTCGGCCGATTCAATGGTCGCATCGAGTAACCCCCACCCCGTTCCAAACAAGAGCAGCACCGGCTTGCCAGGTTTCGAGAGCGAAGCGCGAGCCTGCGCAAACGCGACTGGTTCTCGCGCCTTCTTCGCGGACGTGACCCACACTTCGATGGCATCGCGACCGCCCATCACCGCAAACGCATCTTCGAGCGACGGGGTCACCACAACGCGCTGCAGCGCCGCGATGCGATCAGGAATGCGCTTGCCGCTTGAGCCATTGACCCAATGGTCAACGATCTTTTCGATCAGTTGCCGCTGGGCCTCAATCGGGTGAATCACGAAGTACTGCAGAACGCCGTACGTGCGCGCGCTTCGGGCGAGATCGTGCACGTCGAGGTTCGTCACTGCCGTCGTCGCGACGTCACCCGTCGGGCTGAGCACGGGATAATGGACGAGGGCAATCGATACCGGACGCATCATGACTTCGTCCTCGTGACATAGGCATCGTAGAGGTCGGGTCGACGCGCGCGCGTACGCGCTTCAGCCTGGGCGTGTCGCCACTTGTCGATGAGCGCGTGGTTGCCACCGAGAAGGACCTCGGGAACGCGCTCGCCGCGAAACTCGACCGGCCTCGTAAACTGCGGGTACTCGAGCAACCCGCCTGTCTCGGGGCTATGCGACTCGTCCTGCGTGGAGGTGGCGTTGCCGAGAACGCCCGGCAGCAGGCGCGAACAGGCATCGATGATAGCCATCGCCGCGACTTCACCACCCGTCATCACAAAATCACCGAGGGACACCTCTTCGTCAATATACTTGCCTATGCGATCGTCGAAGCCCTCGTACCGCCCGCAGACGAGGACGAGGCGCTCACATTTCGCAAAACGCTGGGCCATGCCTTGATCGAAACGCTTGCCTTGCGGACTCAGCAGCACGCGGTGCGCCTGGGCCTTGTTGTCGTCGAGAGCATCAAGGCAATTGACCATAACGTCAACGCGCATGACCATCCCTGCGCCCCCTCCATACGGCGTGTCATCAACGCTTTGGTGCTTGCCGGGACCAAATTCACGCGGCGACTTGCGTCGTACCGTGAGCTGCCCATTCTCAATCGCGCGCGCTACGAAACTGACCGCGATAAAACTGTCGAAGACCTCGGGGAAAAGCGTAACGAGGTCGACAATCACGCCTCGAGCCCTTCGAGAGAGCGCAAAACCACACGCATCGATGCGGCGTCGACCCTTTCAACGAACGCGTCCGCAAGAGGCACTTCGAGCACAGGAGCGCCATCAAGTCGCTTGACCACAAGCACGTCGACCGTCGGATAGTTACGCAAATCGGTCAGCGTACCGATGGGCTCTTCTTGGTCAAGCAAGTAGACGGTCGCGCCGATGACGTCGCAAACATAGAACTCGCCGTCATCAAGCGGGGGGAACGAAGCGCGAGGCGCAAGCAGACGAACGCCTCGCAACGCGTCCGCGCGGTCGCGATCGCCTACCGAACGGAACTTGATGAGCAACCCGCCATCGACAGGCCGTACGCTCTCGATGGGCTCGTCGCGCTCTGTACCGTCGGTCATGCGAAGCCGCACTTGCTTCAGCTGGAGCAGCACATCGCTGTCGGGATTGAACAAGCGAACGCGCACTTCACCGCGGATGCCGTGCGAGCGCGTGATCTCGGCGAGCTCAACCCATCGATCTGGCGCCACTTAATCGATAATTTCGAGATGGGCGCGCGTGCCGAGCTTGGCGGACGCCGCGCTGAGGACAGTGCGCATGGCCTGGGCGGTGCGGCCTTCGCGGCCGATCACCTTGCCGAGATCGGTTTTGGCGACGCGCAGTTCAAACAGCGTGTTCTGATCGCCAGCGATTTCGGTGACCGAGACTTGCGCCGGGTCGTCAACGAGTTCGCCTGCCACAGCTACAACGAGGGCTTTGAGTGGCATGGGCTTTAGACCGCAGCTGGCTTTAAGCCAGCCTGTGGGGCTTTGCGAAGGAGGTCGCGGAGCGTATCGCTCGCTTGCGCGCCGACCGACTGCCAGTACTGCAAACGCTCGGTGTTGATCTGGAAGACGCCTTCGCCGCGACGCGGGTCGAAGGTGCCAATGTTCTCAAGGAAACGGCCGCCGCGCGGGCTGCGATGGTCAGTGACGACAATGCGGTAGAAGGGGCGCTTCTTGGCGCCGGCGCGGGTGAGACGGATGTGGACGGCCATGGTCTTCCTGGTTTTCCTTGTGGTTTCCGGGCGTTAACCCGGGGGGACGGGATGTACGGGACACGTGCGCAGTCGTCAAGGGAAATGCGGGGCCAAACTGGGCAAGTCAGGCTACCCGTTGATGCTCATCACCCGAGTCAGCCGCAAGGCAAACAGCGGGTGAAGCAGGGCGCCGTGCAAATGAAGGCGCTTCTCACGGACCGCCTTCATGAACGCCCGCGAAGCCTCTTGGCCTTGCTCGTCATCGCGAGCGGCAATCGGGAGTGCCAATCGTGTGGTGATCGGGAGATTGGAGAGCCCAAAAATCTCGTCGGTTCCACCTCGAATGGCCATGTCGGGAACGCCCACGATGCCGTCGAAGATTTCGACCTCGCCGTTGCTGAAGCGCAGGGTAATGGCAACGTCAGCATCTTCGGCCACGATGGCTGCGACGCCTGTGAGGGCGTTGAAGCTCGCGCGCTTGTGGGGCTTGTCGCTGAGGTTCTGGCGAAGCAGGTCAGAAAGCATCACCGCGAAACCGTTCGCGTCGGCGCCTGGGGCTAGGCGAATCACTTGATGACCTCTCCCTCAGCGTCACGCAACTGCGGGTCACCGAGACCGAGTTCGGAAAGGCGTGCCCGGAAGCGCTCGAGGGGGCCTACGATGACAAATGTGCCTTCGTTGGTTGCGAAGTACTGCTTCGCGAGCGCGTTGAGCGCGGACCGGTCAAGTGACGTCGCAACCTTGAGCAGCTGCACATCGGCGTCGAGCGGCTTGCCAAAAATGGCGTGCTGCGCCAGGCGGGCACTCATGGCGTCGATCGTGCTGTACGACCGCACGAACTCGGCGTTCATGGTTGCAAGCGTCTTGCTCACCTCATCATCCGTGAGGCCCTTGCCAGCAAACTCGCGCACGTCGGCAAGCAGCGCCTTGGAGGCATCGATGGTGGCGTCGGTCTGTACTGCGGCCCACGCGACCATGAGGCCTGGCGACGACGAAACGCTGAAGGCGGAGCGCGCGCCGTAGGTCCAGCCGTGCTTCTCGCGCAGGTCTTGGTTGAGCCGCGAGGTAAACGAACCGCCAAGCGCGATGTTGGCGCGCATGACGCCAGGAAGGCTTGCGTCTCTGGCCGCAAGGCCCACTCGGGCGAAGCCGACGACCGCCTGCGGTGCGCCTGGGCGATCGACCACGACGAGGCGCGCGGGGGCCATCTCTACTCCGCCTGCGGTGACCGCGCGCCAAGCGGGCGCGTGTTTCCATTCGCCGAACGTGCTTTCGAGCACATGAGTCAATGCTATTGACGACACGTCGCCTGCAACTGCGAAGTGCGCAATGGAAGACTGATAAAATTTAGCGTGATGGCGACGAACGTCAGCAAGATTTACCTTTGACGCGCCCGCAAGCGTGCCTGCCCACGGGTGAGCAGGCGCGCGTGTGGCCAGCACCACTTTGCGCATCACGACGCGGGCAACGGAATCAGCATCGTCGGCGCGTGCCTTGAGCGCGTCCACCCATAGGCCGTGCGCACGCGCGAAGTCCTTCTCCGCGAAACGAGGTCGTTGAATCACGTCGGCCAGAAGGGCCACAGCGGGTGCGAGGTTCTCTTTGAGGACGGTGAAGGAGAAGTACGCCGCGTCCGCGTCCACCTCGATGTGCAATGAGGTGCCCAGCGATTCAAACGCCGCAGCGAGTGCTGAGCCGTCGTGCTTGCCTGCGCCTTCGTCGAGCATCTGGGCGGTGATGTGCGAAAGCCCCTCTTTTCCCTTTGGATCGTAAAACGCTCCGGCGTTGAACGCGAGCGTCACACTAACCATCGGTACATTGTGCACTTCGAGGAGCCGCAACTCAGACCCGTTTGTCAACCTGCTTGACGCAGGCACAGGCGGTGCAAAGGGGACCACCGGAGCGAGAGCAGGCGTTGGCCCAAGCACATCGACCACCACAGGCGGGACCGGGGCAGGGTTCACCAGCGAGATCGGCGCTACCGCCGGCCCACAAGCAACGATCAGCAGACCGAAGAGGGCGCGCTTCACTTTGCACCTCCTTGCTTCGGCATGACCCGCAAGACGACACGCTTGTCGCCGAGATACGTGGCGACCGCACGCTGCAGATCGTGTGGCGTCGCAGATTCGTAACGCGCAACGTCGTGTTTTAGAAACCCGGGGTCTCCCTTCTCGCTCTCATACGCGTTGAGCAGCGAGGCGCGTGCGCGCACGGTCTGTAGGCCCGAGACGAAGCCCGAGAGGATGAGATTTCTGGAGCGCGTGAGCTCGGCCTTCGTGGGTCCGTTCTTTGCCAGCTCTTGCAGCTCGAGCCCGACTTCTGTCTCGATCGCCTCGAGGCTCACGCCTGGCTTCGCGAGAACGTCGATCGAGAACTGCGACCCGAGAAAACCTGAGCTCTGGTTCGCCGAAACCTCTTGGGCAAGTTGCTTTCCTTCGACGAGACGCTTGTAGAGGCGACTTGCCTTCCCGCCGGCGAGCACGTTGGAAAGCAGATCGAGATGCGCGTCCTCGGGCGACAGGTGCTTGGGGGTCTGCCAGCCGAACACGACCTTTGGGAACTGCACATTGTCGGTAACAGTGTCGCGCACTTCGCGTTCGAGGCTCGTCTTGGTGTCCGTAAAATCAGGCGCCCCTGGGTCAACAGGTACTGGCACCGCTGGCATCGACGCGAACCACTTCTCAATGGTCTCCTTCGCCTGCTTCGGGCTGAAGTCGCCCGCGATGACGAGACTCGCGTTCGAGGGCACGTAGTACTTGGCGAAGAACGCCTTGACGTTATCAACGCTCGCCGCTTCGAGGTCTTCATGTGAACCAATCACGGGGTGATGGTAAGGATGCTTGACCGGATAAAGTAACTCTGGAAGTTTCAAATGAACAATGCCGTAAGGTGTGTTCTCGCTTCGCTGACGGCGCTCGTTCTTGACGACGTCACGCTGCGTATTCAGCTTCTCGAGGGTCATGAGTGGGCCTATGTCGCGCAGGCGATCGGCCTCGAGCCACAAAAAGAGCGGCAAGAGATGACCCGGGCCTTCATTCCAATAGGCCGTTCGATCTTCGCTCGTCCACGCGTTGTTGTGGCCGCCCTCGGCCTCCATCATGCCGTCAAAGGCGCCCGTTGGGACGCGCCTTGTTCCCATAAACATGAGGTGCTCGAAGAGATGCGCAAAGCCTGTCCGCTTGGGCTCTTCGTAGCGCGAGCCCACCTTGTAGGAGAGTTCAACCACGACAACGGGCAACGCGTGATCCTCATGAAAAATGAGGGTCAGCCCGTTGGGGAGCTTCTCTTTCGTAAAGGGAATTGAGAATTCGGCCGCGACCGCATTTGTGCAAAACGCGGCGCCGATGAGAGCAAGAGGGACCCAGTGCATGGCGCGGGACCCTACCGCGCGCGAGTTCTTCTGGCCACTCGACAACGACGTCCCTATCCTCATGGGCAGTGAGCCGTTCGCGCGTGCCTCGGCCTGTGGTTTCGTCTGAAGACCAGAGCTTCTTCAGCCTTCCGCTTGATGCCCGGGAAGGATTTCTGCTGTCGCGCATTGACGGCGTGCTGTCGGAAGACGCGCTACGCGAGCTGACAGGGCTGGGTCGTGCGTTCGTTGCGAACAGTCTCGACAAGTTTTGGTCACTCGGATTGATCGATTTTGATGCTCCCAGCGGAGCCCCACAGGCGACGCCCCTTGCGCCACCACCTGCCAGTGCGCCCACGATTGCACAAGGCGACGATACACACGGCGACGATTTAACGCCGGAGCAACGCCTTTGGTGCGAGTCGACGTCGATTCAACTTGAGGCCTGCACGCACTACGAACTCCTGCGCGTACCGGTCGATGCCGACAAGAAAACCGTCAAGCGCGCTTACTATGAGCTCGCAAGCCGATGCCACCCCGATAGGTTCTTTCGCAAGAACCTCGGCAGTTACAAATTGAGGCTCGAGGTGATTTTCAGCCGCATCACCCTTGCCCACGACACGTTGAGCAACCGTGCGCAGCGCGAAGCGTACGATCGCTACCTGGTGGACACTGAGAGGGCACGCGCGATTGAGCAAGCGCTTTCGGGTGCCGACAGTTTCGAGATCGGTGAGGCGCCGACAGAGCCTCGCTTCGTTGCGGGTGGCGCGTCTACGGCGTCGCTGCTTGCAAGGCGTTTGCTCGGAAAACGACGAATCTCTGAGGCCCCGCCCATGCTTGCAGACCGCGCTAGCCCTTTGCCTGAGCATGCGATGGACGCTCTCAAACGCCGCTACCACCAGCGGACGGAGGGCGCACGGCGCGCTCAAGCGTCGAAGTACGAAAAGCACGGTGACGAGGCGACTGCGAGGGGCGATTGGGTCGCCGCCGCCAACGCGTTTCGCATCGCCATCAGTTTGCTACCTGACGACCCCGAGGTCTTACTTAAGCAACAAGCAGGGCAGCGCGCCGCCGATGCCGTCCTCGGAGAAACGTACGAGCGACAAGCGGAGTACGAAGAGAAGTCTGGCAATTTTCGCGAGGCTGCACGCAATTGGTGTCGTGTCGCAAGGATCAAAACGAACGACGCCAACGCGCACGACCGGGCGGCGCATGCGTTGGTGCGCTCAGACGGCGACCTGCATCAAGCAAAGGAACTCGGCGCGCGCGCCGTCGCGCTCGACCCCAACTCGGCCGCCTATCGCATTACGCTCGCCAACGTCTACCTCGCAGCAGGCCTGCCGCTAAACGCGCGGCGCGAGCTTTTGACCGCAAAGCAGTTTGCTCCACAGGATGCCACGGTTTCTGCGATGCTTAGACGCATCGCGCAGTTGACGTAAGGGGCGACGCAAGAGTCCCTATCGTTGGGGCGCGACTACCACGGAGCCGAGCGCGCATGGCCACAGACAAAGTCATCGGTATCGACCTAGGCACGACGAACTCATGCGTCGCGATTGTCGAGAATGGAGTCCCCACGGTCATCCCAAACCGTGGTGGCTATAAAACGACGCCTTCAATGGTCGCAGTGACCGAAGCCGGCAAGAGACTCGTCGGCCACATCGCCAAACGCCAGGCGATCACGAACGCCGAGAACACCGTCTACGCGGCGAAGCGCCTCATCGGACGAAAATGGCACTCGCCACAAGTGCGCAACGCCATCGCGACATCGAGCTATCGAACCATTGAAGGGCCGCACAACGACGTTCGCATCGCGGTGCGCGACAAGGAGTACAGCGTCCCAGAAATCAGCGCGATGGTCTTGCAGGAGATGCGCGTCATCGCCGAAGATTACTTGGGTGTGCCTGTCGGCAAGGCCGTCATCACGGTACCGGCGTACTTCAACGACAACCAGCGACAGGCGACTCGTGACGCAGGCGAAATCGCTGGACTCGATGTCATTCGCATCATCAACGAGCCAACGGCCGCGGCTCTGTCGTATGGCTTTGGTCGCAACGTTGAGAAGACCGTGGCGGTCTACGACTTCGGCGGTGGCACGTTCGACATCTCGATTCTCGAGATTGGGCAGAACGGCGTCTTTCGCGTTATTGCTACTGCCGGTGATACATTTTTGGGCGGCGAAGACGTCGACGCTCGATTGATTGACTGGTTGGTCCAGGAGTTCAAACGCGAGCACAGCATCGACCTGCGCCAAGATCGCATGGCGCTTCAGCGCCTCAAAGACGCTGCTGAAAAAGCGAAGTGCGAACTTTCGAGCGTCCGCGACACCGAGGTGAATCTTCCGTTCATCATCTCAAGTGCAAGCAACGAGGCGTTGCACCTTCAGAAGTCCATCTCGCGCACGTTGCTCGAGCAGCTGAGTCTCGATCTGATCGAGCGCACGATCGATATCTGTCGCCAGACCCTCGATGATGCTGAGCTTGAAAAGCGCGATATCGAAGACGTGCTTCTCGTTGGCGGCATGACGCGCATGCCGCGCATCCAACAGGCCGTCACGGAGTTCTTCGAGCGCGAGCCCGGTGGGGGCGTCCATCCTGACGAGTCAGTTGCACTTGGTGCAGCTATTCAGGGCTATGCGCTCGTTGGCGAAGAACACGAGATGATTCTCCTCGATGTCACGCCACACGCCCTTGGTATTGTAACTCAGGGTGGTTACTTTGAGGAGTTGATCCCTCAGAACACGACGGTTCCAACGCATCGTCAAAAGATATTTACGACGAGCCGCGAACATCAAACGGCCGTCAAGATTCTTGTCATGCAGGGGGAACACGAACGCGCCGACCTGAACGAGCTACTCGGCGAGTTCATCCTCACCGGCCTACGCCGCGCGCCGAGGGGCGAGGTCGAAATCGAGGTCACGTTCGAGATCAACGCTGACGGCATCGTTAGTGTGCGCGCCAAAGATCTCGACACCGGCCTCGAACAATCCATTCAGGTCACGGCAAGCAGCGGCCTTACGCGAGACGAAATCTCATCGATGTTGCACGAAGCCAAAGACCAACTCGTCGATCGCCGCTCAGGCGAAGAACTCGAGGCCGCCAAACAAGAGGCCGAGCGACTCGTGAGCGAGATCGAGCGCCTGCTCCCACAGGTCGAGCAGGTCGTCGCGCAGAGCGATTTCGGCCGTGAAGCGATTGACAAGGCTCGCGTCATCGTTGACCGGGCGAAGAACGCCGTGAGGCGCAAAGACCTCACCATGATCAAGGAACAGATCGAAGGTCTCGCGCGAACGCAACGGATGTTCAAGGGAGTCGTCGCCAAGACGCTCTGAGGAAGGCGATCGCGATGTCACGAAGGTCCCCTACCCGTCCACCTCCGTCGCCCCTGCACCGGCCACGGGAGGTGACCCTCACCAACGAGGTCGAGCTCGAGGCTGCTCGCGAGCGAAGCGCGCGCGCGAGCTACCCACCAAGCGACGTGTACAGCCTCCGTGACCGGCTGTGCGACGAGCCTGAGAGCTCGGATCGCGTTACACCGCTTGTGCCCGAGCCTGAGGAGCACAGGGCGGGGCTTCAGAGGCTGCGCTCCAAGGTCGGCTCGTACGACCATGTGCCGTTCCCCTTGCTTGACCGCAAGCAGCAGCGGGGGCTGTCGCTCGACCAGCGCGCTGGGTTCCTGCTGTCGCTCATGGACGGCCGCCTCTCGGTGCAGGAGGTGATCGATGTGTCGAACATGAGCGAAGCTGACGTACTGCGGGTGCTGTACGACCTGATGAGTCAGGGCGTCATCGCTCTCAGGTAGTGGTTGTTCGTAAATTAGCCTTACGGATAACTGTGACCGAACACCCTGAACGTCGCCCAACGCATGCCCTCGCCACACACCACGCTCGCCGAATTCGCCGCGAGTGAAATGAGCAACGCGCGCACGGGCGTCACGCTCACAACCGACCAAAAGAAAAGCGCCTCGGCAAGCCACGCGAAGAGCTCTGACACGCCCACCATTGTGTAGAACGACCAGCCACAATAGATGCCGAGCGTCGGGAAGATGAACCAGACCGCCGGATGCGTCATCGCGCTGGCGGTGAATGACGGCGCGATCCGAATCTTACCGACAAGGCGGTAGACCAGGATTTCTACGACCTGCGTGAATACAAACGCCCGAAGCCACGCGGCGAGATATTCGGGGGTTCCCAGACTCATGCGCGCGTCTGCCCCTTGCCCTCGAGTATCAGGAGCGCCGCGATCGCGAACTCGAGGTAGCCATGGAAACTGGCCATCGACAGGTACGACAAGCGTGCACGGTCGAGGTGAACGGCCCCGAAGACCAGAAAAATAAGCGAAAGCGCCACCGCGCCTCGGAGCAGCCACTTACCAACCTCGGCTTCGAGCGCCCGGAAGGACGAGGCAAACGACCGAAGGCCCGGCCGTTCACGCGCGTCGTCAGGGATGAGCCGCAGCCACACGACATAGTGCACGCTCTGCGCGAACACGAAAAATGCAGTAAATCGTAACGCCAATTGCGCACTTTTAGCACCTTGAAATGGCGCCAGCTGCCAGGCCATTTCGTTCAGAGACGCGCCACTCGAGAAGGTGATCCACGCGCCCGGGCGAAACAGGAGCGAATCACACGCGCCCAGGAGAATCGCGCCGCTTCCCATCGCGAACAGGAGCACCGTCAACCATGCGTTGCGCCCCGTGCGCGCGAACAGCCACGCGTAGAGTGCAACGGCAACCACGTTGTGCAAATGGAGAATGACATATGTCGACGCGACCGGAAATCGCCACGCAAGCGCATAGACCGCAAAAAAGCAACCGAGTGCGATCACTTTCTTCAGCGGTGCCGCACGTGCTGCGAGCACCGCGCCCAACACCGGAAGAAGACCTACGCGTGCCCAGGGGTGCAACCACACGAACGCGAGTGGCACGAACACGAGCAACACAAGCGGCCATCGCTTCTGCAAACCCGGACGCACCACGAGGTAGCGAACGTCGGCGAGCAGATGGGGGACGCCAAGCACAAGCGGACCCAGCGCAAAGGCGGCGGCCGGCACGATAAGCGCGAGGCTCATGGATACGACAATGCCCGCAGTAGCGAGCGCAGCCACGCGAAGGTCGCGATCGCGAAGAAGCCGCTGACCCGGGCGGCCACCCACGCGCAGCGCAAGAACGCGCAACACGTCGAACGGCCAGGCGATAGCGCGCATGTCGGCCAATTGTACCTGTTTACTACTCGTCGGGGTCGCGCTTCGGCTCAGGGTCTTCCGTCGGGCCCGCTTCAGGGGCACGCCGCGAACGTACCCAAGCCGCCAGCTTAGAAGCGCTGTCCCGAAAACCGATCACTGCACGTGACGTGGTGTTCGGCGCGACTGCTTGGATCGATACAAGCGGTCGCCGGGCGAGCGCGAGCTGGCTCTTGTAAGCCGACGCCCCATTGAGGAAATCGTACTCGCGGTAGCCCATCTCGATGGCCCGCTGGATCGCAAGCACGTGAACCGCAATCCCTGGCCTCACCGCCTTCGGGACGTCTAGCTTGCGACCGCTTTGGTAGAAGTGAATCTTGCGGTCGTAGAGAATGTTGTAGACCGCAGCGATCGGCGTGCCCTTCACTTCGAGCCACATCAACTCGAGCTTCGCGTCGACACCCGCAAAGAATTTTCTCATCACGTCAGCGTGAAACGCGCTGAAGCGATAGCTTTCAAAGAGACTGCGCTGCGCGGACCAGCGTTCTCCGTGAAGTGCACGAAGGATGAAGAAGCCCTCCTTGAGCTCTGCCTTCGTCGTCGCGAGTTTTAGCGTGTAGCCGTCGGGACCCGCCCACTTTTCGAGCTCACGCATGCTGCGACGTACGAAATAGCGGCGCTGTCCGTCGAGCGAGGCAAGGTAGTCGTCCCACGTCTTGGGCAACGTTACATACGGGCACGCTCCCGCGGACACGGTCTCGACCCCACACCGCGCCACTTCGAGCGCGCGCACGAGCAGTTCGACCATGGGGTCCTCGGTGCTCATGCGCACAAGATGCAGGTCGTCCCAGCGCCCCACTCGCCCTCCGACAAGCGCGCTCGCGAGTTGCGACGCGACTTCGGCCTCGCGACCCAACTCGCAGACGATACCGAGATAGTCGGAGCAAATTTCTTCCTGCTCGTCTTCCCCAGAGCAAAAGAACTCGAGCCTTCGGAGGGGAACGAACTTGTCGAAAACAGGGCGCCAAAGCAGCGGCGCGATCGCGATGAGCCGGCCTCGCTCTCGGAACGTCACTGCGCGCAGTTCGCGAGCGGCACCCGAACCGAAAACGCGCCACCAGGCGAGCATCCATGTGGGCGTCTGAACGACCTCTTGACGGCTACGGGCGAGGAGCTCTCGCCACTCGGCGGCGAGTGCTTCGAGTTCTACGGAAGACTCAACAACACGAAGCTCAAGCATGCGCCCCCACGGCGCTCAAGAACGGAGGGCGCAGCGGATGGAGTCGAGCGCGCATTTCACCCGATGGTATGCGATGTCGCAGGTGAGCTGAAGTATCGTTTGCTTTGTGGGTAATGTCGTTGCCAAGTACTTCCGTCGAGGACTTCTCGGTTTGGCAACCGCAAGCGGCATGTTCCTTTTCTTCAAGGGGGCCCGCACGCGTGTGCGCCAGACTCGCAGCGTAGCCTTTCCGCTTGAGGCGAAGGCCGGAGGGTTCAGGCTCCTTGGTCCCGGCGGCGGCGGCGCACTATTTCTGCCGGCGGTGAGCGAGCATTACATTTTCGTAACGTGTGACATGGGGCCCGCCTTCGCGTCACTCGACGGGGGAACCACATGGCGCTTTGTGGACCTCGGTGCGGCGATCACCCAGCATGCCTCGTCCGCAGGCAAGTTGAGGGCGATCGGTCTTGGTCTTTGGGAGAGCAATTCGTCACTCGATGAGTGGCAATTGATCTTCCCAACCGATGACCATGCCAGGGTTGTGCTGCGGGGCGATCACGCTGACCCCCACCTGGTCGATACCCCGCACCCGATCGCGTTTGCACAGAGCCCCTCGGGCACGCTCTCCGTTGCGGCGGTTTCAGGCGACGCGATACGGCTTTTCGTCCGCGACGAGCGAAGTGACAGGTGGATCGCCGGGCGAGACCTCCACTATCGCCCTAGCGCCCTCGTGAACGTAGGCGAGACCCTTTTTGCGATCGATCCCCGTCGTGGCATCGTCAACTTGTGGAATGATACAGTCGCTTTACCCTCAAGGGGAACCACGCAGCTGGTCTGCGCGCGCGACTCCGCGTTCGCAATCACCGATGATGCAGGCGACGACCCGCTCGCGGGAGCCACCGAGCTGTGGCATTCGGTCGATGGCGGCCGCGCATTCAGTAACCGCACTCATGCGCTGCGCGACGCCGTGGGGGACCGCTCGCCTCGCATCGTGAGCATCGCCACGGCGCCAAATCGCAACGGGCATGTGCTCGCTTCATTCAAACTCGATGATCGCTTCGGTGTGGCAGGTAGCGAAGACGCCGGAGCATCATTCAAGGTGCTCTTCGTCGACGGCGATAACCGACCCGCGCAAAACGTGGCGGATCCGTGGATCGCAAGCCGCTTCGGCCCTTCGTGGGCAGAGGCACCTCTTGGCCTGGCCGCGAGTGATGCCGGCGTCATCGTCGCCACCGACTATGGGAGAGTCCTTGTCTCGCAGGACGCAGGCCGTTCATGGTCGGGCACGTACTCCGTGCGCACAAACTCGAACACCGTCGCAACGACCGGCATCAACTCGACGACCGCTTACGGGGTGCACTTTGATCCGTTCGATCGCGCACGCGTTATCCTCGCATCTGCCGACGTTGGAGGGTTCGTCAGCGAGGACGCAGCCTCAAGTTGGAGCCCCTGCGAGGGCGTACCGAGGGCATGGCGCAACACGATGTACTGGGCCGAGTTTGACCCGCATGTCCGCGGTCGCGTGGTCGCCGCGGTCAGCGGTACACATGATCTTCCGCGACCGAAAATGTGGAGACGTCAATCTCCTTTATCGTTCCGTGGCGGCATTGTGCACTCCGAGGACGGCGGTCGCTCATGGCGCCATCGCGCAAAAGGCATTCCCGATGCCGCTGTGACGCACCTGCTCGTCGATCCCACCTCCGCAAGTCGTGGTCTGTGGTTTGCGTGCGTTCTCGGCCACGGCGTGTTCAGGTCAGCGGATGGCGGCGAAACGTGGACCCGGGCGTCCGACGGCCTGCCAGCACAACCCATGGTCTGGGCGCTTTCGCGTGCGTCGGACGGCACGCTTTACGTGGTCGTCGTGCGACGCGCTGAGGGCGACGACGCGGCTGCCGGCGCGATTTTCACTTCGTCAAGCAACGGAACCACATGGCAACCACTCGCACTGCCCCCTCAGGTGACGGGCCCCACGAGCATCATCGCCGATCCTGAGCATCCTCGGCGCCTTGTCCTCTCAGCGTGGGGCTGGCACCACCCAGAACGTAACACCATCGGTGGCATTTTCGTCAGCGACGATCGCGGCAGAGCGTGGAGGCGCGTCCTCGCCCGCGACAACTTCGTCTTCAGTGTCACGCGTGATGAACGAAACGCGAGCCGCATTTATGCTGCGGGCTTCAGCGGCACCGCATGGCGCAGCGACGATGCTGGCGAGACTTTTCTGCCCATTCGCGGATTCGGATTCAAGAATGCGCACCGCATCTTCGCGGATCACGCCCACGCCGGTTGCATTTACATCGCGACGTTCGGCGCCGGCCTCTGGCGTGGGCTTGGCGATACCGATGCGGACGGGAAGACGCTCACCGAGGCGCTGCCCCGACGCCGCGGGGTCTAAGACTTCGTCAAAACCAGCGCAACACCCACTGCTGCGATGACAATCAGCGCGATGAACGTCAATAGTAAACCCGCTGGACGGCCTTGAGGAATGTCAATGGGTTCGTCGAGGGTCGAGTTCACCGGCGGGCGCATCGAAACCAGGTCGATTGCGTCGCCATTGGGTGAACTGGCGGGAGCACCAAAAAACGGACGCAGGGGCTCGGTCGAGTCGGGGCTCGGGTCGGGCAGCGGGTACTTCTGATAGCGTAGGGCCTCAGTCTCCTCGCCGGGACTCTCAAGCGACTCTCCGTCGAAACGCGCGATCACAACGGTGATGTTGTCGTGCCCGCCGTTCTGATTCGCGCGTTCGGTAAGTGCCTTGCATGCGTCAATCGGCTTTTCGGCGCTGAGCATCAGGTCGCGGATGTCGTCCGCGCGAACCATACCCGACAGGCCATCGGAACAGAGCATCAGAACGTCACCTTTGCACAGCTTGACGTACGTAAGGTCAACTTGCACGGTGTCGGCGGTGCCGAGCGCCTGCATGATGATGTTGTTGTGCTCGAAGGTCTCGGCTTCCTCTTCGGTGAGCTGGCCGGCTTCGATCAGCTGGTTGACCAATGACTGATCGCGGGTGACCAGTACGAGCTTGCCCTCACGCAAAATGTAACCGCGCGAGTCACCAACCTGAGCGAGAAACAGATGGTCGTCAACCAGCGCGGCGGCGGTGGCGGTCGTGCCCATGCCGCGGCGATTGCGGTCGGCCTTCGCCTCTTGGAATATTCGCGTTCCGGCAGCTTCAACCGCGAGAACCAATCGTCGCGCGATATCATTGCGCATCAACGGCCGGCTTTCGCTGAGGCCCGAGCACATGCGCTCGAAGAGAACATCGACGGCAAGCTGACTTGCGATCTCGCCCGCGGCCGCGCCACCCATTCCATCGCACACGACCAGAAGTAAACCATGTTGACCAACGCGTGCGACGCGATTGGTCTCGAGCAGACTGCGCGTGCGACGCGATAGATCGGCCACGAGAAAGTTGTCCTCGTTGTGCTCTCGAATGCGGCCAACGTCTGTTCGCGCGAACAAGTCGACCTTGATCGCGTTTGGATTCATGACGGATGAGCTCGGGCTGCTGGGAGGAACGCCTCCGCTGCTCGGCGCGCCTTCACTGCTCGTCGTACTCGGGGGCGATTCAATCACGCCCATCTAGGGGGCCTTCGATCGTTCGAAGCGAAATAGCTGCTGGCCAATGCGAAATTGGGCACCGTCGCCCAGTGTCGCCTCGCCGCGGATACGCAGGAAGCTGCCGTTCGAGGAGCGAAGGTCGACCAACTCGAATGAACGGCGCTCCTGGTGAGCGCGGATGAGGACGTGTCTTCGAGATAGGAAGGGATCATCGGTGAATAGGATATCGCCCGTTTCGCGGCCGAGGACGGTTTCTGCCTTGCGAAGGTAATACACGTCGCGGGCAATTCCTTCGACGGTCTTTACACTGAGGCGCCCAAGCAGCACGCCGACGGGAGTACCGAAGATGTGTGTGCCACGCTGGGAAGCCGAGCCGAAGGCTTCTTCTCCGTCTCTCACGACCTCGAACTGTATCACCTGCTGTCCAATCAAGAACAGGTCTTGGTCGAGCAACGGAAGGCCTGCACCCTCGCCTACGGGCGGAGTGAGGCGAACGTAAACTCCGTTGACGCTTGCGAGGTCCACGATGAACACCGTCCCGCCACGCATGATGATCCGAGCGTGGCGCGGACACAGGTAGACGTCGTCTTCGATTCGAATATCGCCTTCGCTGCGCCCGAGATCGGTGGTTGCAGCGATTGGGAAGGCCGCAGTCTCAGCGCCGTCGCGACCGATGAGCACCAGACGCCCGATCGCTTGGGCCTTGCCCGTGATTGTCGGCGCGAGTGCCGCGCCCACGATCGGCGCCACCGGTCCGAGGACGCTGTCTCTCGCTGGCGCGTCCTGGAGCGAATCGGACACAACCGATCGCGCGGCAGCGGAGACGGCACGTGGCTCGGTCGTGGTGATTTCGCTTGAAGACGGGTCCTCCTCGCGAATGAGTTCGGGGCCGTGCGCGGTAGAGGATTTTTCGCGAGGCGTGTCTGGAAGGCGCGCGCCACAGAATCGACAGAAGTTTGCGGCGGTGTCGGCGATGCTTCTGCAGCGCAGGCACACGCGCGCCTCCTCGCGCCGCATCGGTGCCACGGCTTCAGCTGCGTCGTTCGAACTGGGACCGTCTTGCGAGCCAGACGCTGTCGACTGCGCGCCCTCGAGCGACGCTCCGCACACCGAGCAAAAATGAAGGTGAGGCTGGTTGACCGCAAAGCAGTTGGGGCACTCGATAGATGGCTTTGTGATGACCGTAGCGCCCAAATCGCCTTGCTTGCCGCCTCTTGCGCCGCTCGTGAGGTTGAATGAGGGGGCAACAGGACGGGCAACTTGCCTGACGGGTGGGACCGCCGCGGTGGGTGCAGTGGCTGTCTTCGAGGCGAGCCGGTGCCCACATTCTTGACAGAATACGAGGTGCTGCGGGTTGTCACGGCTACACGATGAGCAGACCAACGCGCTTATGATGGGACATCATCGACACCTGCTGCGTCAAGCTTGCTGCGGCTGCCACAAGAGCTCAGTCGCCTCGGGGCGCAACTCAAGGCTCAACGGCCCGTCGCGAGCATTGCAAATGTGAAAGGTAAAGAGATGCGCACTTCGAAAGCGTACCGTACTGCGTCGATACCTTGACATCGCAAACGTCCTTCGCGTATTCGCCGGTTGATAGGCGGCGCCCACCACCCTGCGCCGCACGGAGATATCGATGGAGATTCACCTCGACAAGCGCGCTATTCGTCAAATTCGACTGTCAGCACAAGACGCAGTTGAGGAAGGCGATACCGAGACCCTGCGCGAAGACATCCTCGAGGCCTTCACTGAGGAGCAGGTCGAAGAGATCGAGCGCCGCCTCGATAGCGGCGACTTCTTTGAATTCTTGACCGACTTGCTCGACGAGTGGGGCGGTGACGACGTTGAAGAATTGATCGAATTGCTCGATACCCAGCTCGGCGATGTCGGCGTTGACATCAAGTTCGAGAAGCGCGCCGGGGGTGGCGACGAGCCTGCTGAGGAAGACGATGACGATGACGAAGATGACGACGATGATGATGACGACGACGATGACGTTGATGATGACGACACAGAAGAACTGAAAGAGGACGACGACAAAGACGACTGAGCGCCACGGGTATCCTCGGCCACGGTCGATGAGGGTTCTATGTTCGAAGAGTTTGGTATCAACGCCGGTTACGTAGAAGAGCTTCACGGGCAGTACCTGCAAAGTCCACAAGCGA
>CAMBEV010000010.1 GCA_945865595.1 Nannocystis exedens
GCCCGAGATGAGACTTTGCGTCCCGGCTGACAGAACGCCGTTTTGCACAGCCTGCGCGAGAAGATCCATCACGTCATTCTTGGTAGTCATTGTCAATGTCCTTACTTAAACGGCGTCCGCAGTTTTGACGACCCGCATGCCAGCCTTGGCGAACTCACGCAGTGCGTCGTCGGCCAGGGCAGGGAAGTTGAGTGCCGCAGGAAGCGGATCGATGGGCGGCGCGGGTACTGGGCTCATCGCATCTTCGAGGATCCAAATCTTCTGAAGAAGCGACGCGTCGATCGCAAGGACCTCGCGCTGCAGGTCGCGCAACGTCGATAAGACACAGTGAGACTTCGCTTGCCCGAAGACGTAGACGCGGTCGTACTCCATGAGCATTTGGAAGAACGGCGTGTTGAACGTTCCTACCGTCTTGCCGCCCAGGTCGCGTACTTCAGGAGACATCACGCTGTAGTTCTCGGTGAGCGCGTGCGTGCCCTTGGTCTCGAAGTGCGTCTGGTGCGATCGAACGATCGCGTGAAACATGGCGGCCTCCATCAGCGCTGGCACGAGCGCGTGGCTCAACCCTCCGAGGAGCGTGTGGTACGGCCAAATGGTGAGCACGTAGCGGCCAGTGGCTTCGAGTTTCTTCGTGTATTCGAGCGCCTCGCGAGGGTGCGAAATTGCGGTCCACTTTCCGCTCGTCACGTCGGCATGCGTGATTGCGGTAAAGGGCGGCGGGTGGTTGCCGTCGCGATCGACCCACCACGCAGGGTGAAAGATCTGAAACATGCGATGGGTATCGAGCGAAAAGAAGAGCCCGGTGATTCTGTCAAGATGCTTGTATATCCACGCGATCGTGCGCTCTGTGTCCTCGACGGCGCCCGGCACGAAGAGGCTCGCCTCAGGGTTGACGAAGCCGACTTGGCAATCGATTCCGAAGGCCGCGATACGAAATTTGTCCCGTGACGACGGGGCGATCTTTGCCTGCTCGCGATGACGCTTTGCCTCATCTGCGACGAGTGCGGCGCGTTCAATGTAAAGTTGATTGACTTGTTGTGGTTGATAGAACGATGGCACCATGACTTCCTCCATTACGACATTGAAAGTTGGACGAGCGTATTGCCCGACACGACAAAGACCGAGCCCTGTGGCCCAAGGATAAGCGTCGCACCATGCGAGACCCATTCGCGCGATTCTGGGAAGCGTCGCTCTTCTTCGAGCCGCCCAGGCTGCCCAGGCTGCGCAGGCTGCCCAGGCCGCGCACGCAGTAAGACCAGACCATCGTCAGTGGCGGTAAGCACCGCTCCCCATGCTACGCACCGCCCGGCATCTGCATCCAGTGCAGCGCCAGCCTCATGCGAGTGCGCGATGAGTGACCCATCGGCCGCAAGCATCACGAGGTGGTGCTCACGGCGCCCGTTCGCGTCCAGCGCGAGCGAGACTACGATGTGGTTCTGGTCGAATGATGCACCGAGCGAGACAAGTTTCCCGGGCAGATGGGGGAACTCGCTCTTCGATAGGGAACCTCCTTTCGTGCGGAAGATAAACGCGTGGGTGAATTGGCCCGTGCGGCACAGTGCAAAGCCGAGGCTCTGACCCACACGCACCCAGCTCAATCCGTCAAGTAGCTGTCCTAACCGGCGACCCGAGTGAAGCTCGAGCAAGAACCCGTCCCGTACGCCGAACGCGCCGTCGTCGTTGGCGTCAATCGCGGCCTCGCCTTGAAACGATGCAAGCGAGCCTTCGCACTCAACCGCGCTTCCGCGGTAACACCAAAAGTGATCGGTCGTAGTGACGTAGAGCCTGCTGCTAACGGCGATGGCTCGCGCAAAGCCATCGGGGAGGTCGCACACGACTTCTCCCGTTTCGCGGACAAGCTTTCGGTTCACAAGCGCTGCGTAACGAACAGGCATACGTGGGTCCACGGCGACGAGGGGGCCGCGTGCCTTCACAAGTTGTCGCGCGGTGCACGTAGATGTGACCCTTACGACAGGGACCTGTGTGTGAGTCGAGCAGCTGGGGCACTGTGACCGAGCATGTTCGACACCGCAGTCGCATCGGACGAACTTGGTGCGCAAGAGGTCGAGCGGGAAGACGCCACGCTCACCTCGGTCGAAGGTCGCTGCGATCCAGGTGAGCCACGCATCGGGCAAAGCACCGAGCGGCCTTGCGGCGCGCGGATAGGTCACTTCGCTCGCTACAATACTGACGCCGGCTTCGGCCCGTCGAAGCATGGTTCCGTAGCGCGGATGCGTGCCGCCGTACGGGTGCGTACCGAGCAGCGCACTCACCGCGAGAACACCGAACGCGTACCAGTCGGTTTGCTCGCTGAACGCAGGACCGGCCGTGAGATCGCGCCCATAGAGTTCGGGGGCCAGCGTTCGTTCATGGGCAACCGGACAACCAAATTGACCCAATTGCATAGAGTCGCAGTCGATCAAGAACGCACTGCGGCCTTTCACCAGAACGTTGCCATCGTTGAGATCGCCCACCACGACGTGCTCGCTGTGAAGCGAGCGAAGGACCTCGTGGAGGCTCACGAGGACGTCGATGGTCTCGCTCATCGAGAGCGGGCTCCTCGCGCGACACAATGCTCCGAATTCGCGTCCGCCCTCGAGCCTCGCCATCGCGAAGCCGACGCACCGCGCTTGGGCGTCGCACACTGTGGCGACAGGTCCAAGTACGCGCGCAGTCCGCAGTCGAGGAAACGCTGCAAGCTTTCGCCCACGCAGCTTGAGTGCTGTGGCGTCGAGTCCGCGATAGATCTTGATCGCGAGGTTGCCGTGCGAATAGACGTCCGCCTCTCCGCCAACGCCGAGCAGGTCATGTTCAGATAGATGCACAGGCTTGCCGTTCACGGTGACCAACATCACGCGGCCTCTCTTTTGCGCAGAAGAACGATCGTGGCGTCGTCGACGAGGGACGCGCTCGATGCGCTCAATGCCCAGAGCTGCCTTTGGAGCCATGACGCGTTCCTCGCAAACACGGGCTTGGTTGCAGCGGCAGCGATAAGGTCAAGCGCGTTGACGGCGCCGTCGGTAGCGATGACGAGCGACTGAAGTGCGCTCGCTTCACCTTCGAGCCAAAGGTCCAGCGAAGGGGGCTTGCTGTCGTCAAGGAGGCCGTACGCGAGATAGTCAGGCGCGTTGCCTTCTCCGCTGTCTCGAATGATGAGCTCGCCGTTGAGGCTGACCACACCGTCGCCGCGGCCAAAAACGCGAACGTTCTCGTTGGTGATCACGGCGACGACAAGCGTGAAGAGCAGGTGGTGCGCAATGAACGCGTGGTAATCAGTCGAGCTTTCAGCGAGTTGCTGAAGTCTCCCGAGCAACGTCAACGTCGCGAGCGCGATATCGCCGTCGTGGGCTATGACCGCGTCTGCCATCCATTGCACGCCGAGCGACGCGCCCACTTCGCTACGCGCTCCCGACGAGCAGCCGTCACACACCACAAGCACCGCGAGAGCTTCGCTTGTCCCCGCTGCCCAGGCATCCTGGTTGTTGCGGAAGAGCCGCGTGTGCTCTCGGCCCGCGACGGTCCCCGCGCAGATAGAAAAAGTGCCCATGTGACTAGATAGAGTCATATAGACTCAATATGGATCGGGCGCGGCCATTTGCAAGGTGTGTGTGCTCGATTCTCTGCCCGGGCTACAGCATGTCGAAGTAGTGCTACGGCATGTCGAAGTAGTGCTACCGCTGGTCGTCGAAGTCGTCGTCGTCGGACAGCGTGTCACCGTCGAAAACCGGGGGCGCAAAGTCGCGAACGCGCACTCCTTCTTGCGACGATTCGAACCACGCCGACGCATGGCCGCACGCCGCGCACACAAAGCGATATCCGCCGCCGGCCGAATCGACCGCAAGAGCGAGTGAGTCAGCGCACGCAGGACACACCGCTCGGTTGCCGGCTCGAAACTCGCCCCAAGCTGTCGATAGTACGTCAACGCTTGACAGCGACTTTTTACGTTCGCCCATTGCCTCGTTGTACAGCTCCTTGTCTACATAGACCAGGAAGTTATAGTGGTCAACTTTCCTTACGGTGCAGTTGGCGCCTTGCGGCGGTTGCAACGGCGCTCGTCACGTCCTTGCTCTTCGCGAGTGCCCTGAGCTCGTGCTCGCGCAGGTGAGGTACGAACTGCGCCGCGAAGACAAAGGGCGTGCGTGGGTTCTGCACGAGGTTCATCTTGACCTGATATGACTTGGTCCAGTTCCGATCGAGCGCGATAACGCGGAGTACTTCGTCGGCGATGGTGCGGCTTGCCGTGATTTGGACCACTTCGCTTTCGTGAAGCTTGGGGCTTCGCACCGCGGAGATGGCCACGAGCTTGTTCTTGTCGCGGACAAGCAAGAGGCGCTCAGACGCGGTCCCGATCAGGGCGCGACGTATCTTCTGAGTGAGCGTCAACCTGCCCAACTGCGCAGAGAGCGTAAGGAATCGTTCGGCCACCACTTCCTCACCCGAAATTGCGTCGTGCGTGAACATGTCTTCTAGCGCTGGGTTCGCCTCAGTCTGTGTGGCGATCAGGTGAGTTTCGGCAAACAGTAGGTCGTCCGGTGTCGGCTCGACTTGGGGCTCAATGATGAGTTCGTTCAAAATCGCCTGAGCCGCTTCTTTGTAGGCGGGAATGCCGGGCAACTCGAGGTTGTTGCGCACCGCAAGCTCGAGGATGCGGTCTGCGGTCGACATCCGAGTGAACTCGTTCATGTAGAGCTTCTCGATGATCGAAGGATTGGCGATGAGCCGCTCTTGGTTAACCGCGAGAAGCTCCGCGACCGGTTCGGAAGCGATTTCGGCAAGTGCGTTGACGGTTGTGGCGGCGAGCTGAGGCAGAAGGAGGACGCGCTCGATGACGCCTGCGTCGCGTGAGCAAAGGAGCGCAATGCGATGCAGCACCCCAGGATCGAGTGTGGGAACAAGCCCACCGTTGAGCAGTGGCGCTGGAATCGCGCCTAACGTCCGTCTGGCGAGCTCTGCAAGCGACTCGTCTTCGCCTTCGCTCAGCGCGACCACCACCGCGAGGGCGTCAGCAGGTCGCAAGCCCGGGGCGATGCCCTTTGCCGCCATTTGGCGCAGGGGCAACGGCGCGGATAAGATTTTCTGCGCGGGCGGCGAAAGCGCGGAAAGATCCATGGTGACTACCCGAGTGACAAAGCTTCTTTACGACCTTACTCTACTCTTCAATCCAAGGAGCAAATAGCAATGGGAGTCTTTGACTTCGTCCGTAACGGCGTGCGCGAAATGATGATCGCGCGACCTGACAATCTGAAGCATTTGATCGTCTACAAGCACCCCGATCAGAACTTCCCGATGTACTCGCAACTGACGGTCGACAGCGACGAGTGCGCTGTCTTCTTCAAGGACGGCAAGGTTCAGGGTGTGCTGCCGCCGGGCCGCCACACGATGCAGACGCAAAATCTGCCGTTCCTCAACAACCTGATCAACAACTTTACGGGCGGCGACGTGTTCATCAGCGAGATCTTCTTCGTGAAGACCGCCGCCGTTCGCAGCGTGCCGTTCGGCGGGCCCATAGGCGACATGCTCGACCCGCTGACCGGCGAGCAAGTGATCCCTCGTATTTTCGGCGAGATGAGCGTCGTCGTAACCGACCCTGTCCGGTTTATCGTGGGCTACGTCGGCCAAGGCGCCGCGGGCGACAACGACGCTGTCCTTGATTGGATCAAGGGCCTTTTCATGCAGGGCGTGAAGACGACCCTCGGTCACCTCTGCGAGGTTGAGGGAAAGAGTTTGCTTCAGGCGACCTCGCTCACTCAAAAGCTCGCCGCCGAGTTTGTGCAGAAGGCGCCCGATCTCAACGACATCGGTGTACGCATCGCGCAAGTCGGCGCGTTCAATATCAACTTCAGCGAAGAAGATCGTCAACGGTTGGTAGAGGCCAACGCCGAGATTGCAAAGGCTCAACGCGCCGTTCGCGTGAAGCAAATCGGCATCACCGGTGCTGCGGCCGATGCGCAGGCCAAGCAGTTTGAGCTCGACCAGAAGTTCCAACAAGACGCGCGCTACGTGCAGCAGCTTGCAGGCAACTATCAAAACTATGCCGCAGGTCAGGCGCTCATGGGTGCAGGTCAAGGCATGGCGGAGCACGGTGTTGGCGGCGGTGTCGCGGGCATGGGCGCACAAATGGCGGTGGGCGTCGGCATGGGAAACATGATGAGCGGAGCGATGCAGCCGCCACAGCCCCAACAGGCCCAGCCCAATTTTGCTCCGCAACAGAGTGGTGCTCCGCAGTACGCTCCGCAACAGAGTGGTGCTCCGCAGTACGCTCCGCAATATGGCGCTCCGCCTCCGGGCGTGGTGGCGGGTGCTCCTGCGGGGGCTAAGAAGAAGTTCTGTACCGACTGCGGGAGCGAGATGATGCTCAACGCAAAGTTCTGTGCGGGCTGCGGCGCCAAAGTAGCACAGGCCGAATAATCAAGGGTATCGTGCGTCGAATCTCCTCATTGATCATCTCTGTGATCGCTGGCTTGCAGGTGCAAGCCGGCGGCTGCGGTGTCACGCAGACCGACAAGGGGCTCAACGCTCCGTGCACCCGCACGAAAGACTGCGATGAGGGCCTCGTCTGCCTCGACGGGGCATGCCAACTGCTCGACGGTTCGGTCGATGGTGGTGAGCTCGCCTTTCGATGAGCGATACGGTTCGATTCTCGACGCTCTCTCCCCTTATCTGTCCGCTGTGTTCCCAACGCTACTCCGCCGGTTCACGCTTCTGCCCGTTTGACGGCGAGCCACTCGTCGAGTTTGCGTGGGACCCCGATGCCGATCCGCTGCTCGGAAAAGTGATCGAAGAGCGTTACCAAATCGAGGCCGTGTTGGGCGAAGGCGGCATGGGCAAGGTCTATGCGGTCAGGCACCTCCGCTTGGGGCGCGCCTTCGCGATGAAGGTACTTCGCGGGGAGCTCGCGCGCGATCGCTCGCTAGCCGACCGGTTTATTCAAGAGGCGAGAGCGACGGCGGCGATCAACCACCCGTCGATCATCGCGATCAGCGATTTCGGCGTGATGCCCGATGCCGCTCCCTACTTCGTGATGGAGCTCCTCGAGGGGCAGACGCTCGCGAAGCTCATTCGTACCGGTGGACCGATCCCGGCGAGGCGCGCGGTCGGTATTGCGGTGAAGATTGCGGCGGCGCTACAGGCGGCTCACGAAGCTGGCGTTGTGCATCGTGACCTCAAGCCCGAGAACATTTTTCTCGCGCAAGTGACGGGTCTCGAAGAGGTCAAGGTGGTTGACTTTGGGGCGTCGCGGCTTCTTGGCGCAAGTCGCATCACCAGGACTGGCATCATTTTTGGTACGCCGCACTACATGTCGCCTGAGCAGGCGAGCGGCATCGATGTCGATCATCGCGCCGACATCTACGCGTTCGGGATCATCTTGTACGAAATGTTTACGGGCAAAGTTCCATTTGAAGCCGAGTCCTTCATGGGCGTGATCACGCAGCAGATCCTCGCGAAGCCTGTGCCGCCCTCGCAGGTCCATCCATCGGCGAAGGACCTGGGGGTCCTCGAAGACATCACGTTGAGGTGCCTCGAAAAACGCCCGGCGGATCGCTTTGACAGCATGGATGAGCTGCGGCACGCGCTGCTTGCGGGCGCTTCAGGTCAACCGCGTGCACGCCTGCCCTCCGCTCCTGGGCGTAAGGAACTCGCGAGTGAGCTCGAGCTGCCTTCGCTCGCCGAAATTCGAAGCCGCGCTGAGGACCCATTCGTGGTGCCGCGCGGCCGTGCGCCACTTTACACGCTGGCCTGCGTGGCGATGCTTGTCGGAGCTGCACTTGTCTACGGAGTCCACGCGTCGACCACACCTCCACCTACCTCCGCAAGCGGTGCGCCCGCGCCCTCGCTCAATCCGCCACCACCACCGGTTACGGTGACGTTGCCGGTGCCTAGCGCGTCGAGCGCTCCGCCCGTCGAGCGGCGTGTGCGCATCACCGCCAATGTCCCGGGCGATATTTGGCGAGGGAACGAGAAGATGGGCCCTGTTCCATTTGACCTCGCCGTGCCTCCGAAAGCCCCAAAGACGAGTTACGAATTGCGGGCGCCGGGTCGTGGCACTCAGCGGTTCTCAATAGACGAGCGCACAGGCCCGAGCCTCGATCTGGTTGTGGGACCACCGGTATGGGCCCCTCGCGCTTCGGTTACGGAACGACCGTCGAAGCCACCACCACCACCGGCTCCAACCCGGTTCGAGGGCGGCGAGGAAGACCGCTTGCTGGAGCGTCTTCGCAAGCGGGTTCCTTGACCACCGCGCGAACACCTTGCGATCCTACTCGCGCCCCCTTGGACGCTCGTACAGTTCTCATCGTTGATGCGGATCCGCGCGGTGCTGCGCTTCTCGAAACCAGCTTGCAGCGCGCGGGCTACCTCGCGTCGGTCGTCAATTCCGCTGACGAGGCGATCGTGCGTCTCGAGGAAGAGGTTGTCGACCTGGTTATTTGCGACACCGTGCTCTCTGGCCACGAAAGCGGTGCGAGCGACGGTTTTGCGCTGCTCGCCGTGATTCGGGCGCACCCCCGCCTGTCCGTTCCCGTGATCATTTTGTCATCGAGCTCGGCGGTTACAGACAAGGTCCGAGGGCTCGAGCTTGGTGCCGAAGACTTCCTTTGCAAGCCGCTGGCGGTGCAAGAGCTCTTGGTGCGGGTGCGCGTGCTTTTCGCGCGTCGTGCTGAGAAGGCGATCCCCACGGCGCCGCTCTCGCCGCGCGTTCTTCCGTTGGATGACGATTCCACTTCGCACTGGATCATTCCGCTTCCGCTGACCCCGGCGCTGACCCCGGCGCTGGCACCTGCCCAGCTTCGCGAACGGCCCTTGTGGTCGAGTGTGCCGCCTGCGCCCGAAGCGGCCCGTCGCTGGAAGATTCGCATGGCGGTTTTTTCGGTCCTTGCGCTCGTCGCCGGGTTTGCACTTGTCGCACTCCTTCGTGGCTGCTCTCGTCTGGTTCCCTGACTAGTTGCCTGGCGTTTCTCGCGCAAATGGGTGCAGCCACTTACCGAAAATGTCGATTGCCGCAGTCGCAACAACAACCGACGACGCTGCAACAAGCACGACGCCCATCACCATGGGGCCGTCCCGGTTTAGAACGGCGTCAACGCCGAGGTGGCCCAAGCCCGGCCACCGGAAAATACTCTCCGTGACAGCGGCACCACTTGCGAGTGCGCCCAATTCGAGGCCTGCGGCTGTCGCAAGAGGCAGCAGCGCGCCACGCAGTCCGTGCACGACGAACGCGCGCAGTCGCGAGGCGCCCTTCGCTCGCGCCGTGCGCACAAAGTCTTGGCTGAGGAGCGTGATCATTTCATCGCGCACGAGGCGCGCAAAATACGCGGCGCCGTAGAGTCCCAGCGTCAGAGCGGGCAGAATGATTGCGCGGGCATGCGCAAACATCGTATCGCCGAAGCCGTCGAGCGGAAGCCAGCGAAGACGGTGCGCGAACAAGTATTGCAGAAGCACTGCGGTGAGAAACGTTGGAGCGCTCACGCCGAGGGAGCTTAGACTCGTGATAAATCGATCAACGTTTGTTCCTTTTTTTGCTGCGGCGATTGAGCCAAGTACGATGCCAATCAGCAGCTGAACGAAAATCCCTGCGACGGCGAGCCCCACGCTACGCGGAAAGCGAGTGGCGATCTCTTTGGCGACGGGGGTGTTGTGCTGGTAGCTCTTGCCGAGGTTGAAGTGCAATTCGTATCCGCCAGGCAGTGGACTCGCACGCCCGCAGTCTTGGTGCGCAGCTACTCCTGCGCCCTTGCCAAGATGAACAAGCTTCTTGACGAATAGGCCGTAGCGGGCCACGAGCGGCTTGTCGAGTTGCAGCTCTTTGCGGATCCTCGCGAGATCTTCGGGACGCGCTTGCGGGCCCGCGACCATGCGTGCGGGATCGCCAGGGAGCGTCGCCAACAGGAAAAATGAGACAGAGGCGACAGAAAAAACAACGACGAGCGCGCTGAGCACGCGTCGAAAAATTCCTGCAAATGAGTTCATCGCGCGGGCTCCAGCGGAGAGCGAACCGCACTTGCGCGGTCGAGCCACGTGCGTGCGAAGTTGAATGCGTGCACCGGGTGGGGCGCATAGCCGCGCAGGTGGGGCTGACGCACCTCGAATGCGTGATAGCTCACCGTGAACGCCCAAGGCGCGTCATCGCGCAGGATCGTGTTGCACTCCCGGTAGACCGCGGTCCGCTTCTGCGGGTCGAGCTCTACGCGTGCGCGTGCGAGGAGCGCGTCGAACGCTGCGTTGCGATAGAAAGCGGAATTCGAGGACTCTGTGTCGTTGATCGACGCGGAGCCAAAGAGGGGATCGAGAAGGCCACTTGGGTCGGGATAATCTTGGCTCCAGCCCATCGGTGCGATGGCTACCGTGCGCCTTCGCTGCGTGAGCGAGAGGTAGCTCGCCCAGCTGACAAGCCGCAGCTCAATACGCAATCCAATGCGTGCCAATTGCTGTTGGACCAACTGACCGCTCTTCTCGAAGAGTCCTTGCGGATAGACGAGGTACGGCAACGTGTGGGGGTAACCTCCTTGACCCGTCTTCGGATCGAACGGATACCCGGCGCGCCTCATATGCTCGAGCGCCTTCGGCAGATCGAACGTTTGCCCTTCGAAGGTCGGGTCGAACCCCGGTGTAGAGCGTGGAATTGCGGACGTGTGCACGCTGAGGTGTAGCGGCCGAAGCGCGACGAGTGCCTTGCGATTGATGGCGAATGCAACGGCGCGACGCACTTCGACGTTGTCGAATGGTGGCACCTCGGTATTCATTGATTCGCCGTAAATATCGACGTCCGGGCCCCTCGTGATCGACGGCTGCCAGCGCTTGTCGCGGGCGAAACGAAGGGTGTCGGCATGGGCAAGATCCCTGACGAAATCGAGTTCACCGGCCTCAAATTTGAAGCGTTGAGTCGGTGCGTTGACGAGAAAGTGAAGCTCGATCGCGTCGAGGTAAGGCAGGCCCTTCACAAAGTAGCTTTCGCTGCGCACCACGCGCACGAATTGCCCTCTCGACCAACCGCCTTGCCGCAGTTGAAAGGGGCCAGTGCCACAAGGGTGCCAATCCGACTTGAACCGTGCGCCCGCTGATGGGCACACCGGCCTTGCGGACGGCAGTGTCATCAGAGGCAGAAATGCAGCATCGGGCGCAGTCAGGTGAATCGATAGTTCGTGACTGCCGTCGACCACAATGCCGTCAAGATGCGGAACCTTTCCGGCAACGTACGAATCGTACCCAACGATGTTACGAAAATAGCTCGCTGAGGGGTTTGGCGTGTCGGGTGCAAGCGCCCGCTCGAGCGAGCGTTTCATCTCATCGGCGGTAAATCGCGAACCGTCATGAAAGCGCACGTCTTGCCGCAAGAAGAAGCGAAAATGCTGGCCGCCATCCAAGACTTCCCAGCGCTCGGCAAGCTCCGGTGCGAGGCGGCCCTGCTCGTCGAACTCGACCAACGCGGCGAACACAAGGCGGATAACCGCGCTCGCCACGGCATCGCTCGAACGCGCTGGATCGAGCGAGCGAATGTCGCCGAGGCTCGCGTACCGCAGGGTTCCACCCCTGCGCGGAGTTGCGTCGCCAGGGTGTGCCGTAGCCATGGGCGCTGACAGTTCGATGTCGCACGCGGCGAGGCCGAGCAGCGCCACCAAGCCGAGAGGGCGCGCGCTAACCTCTCGGATCGAGAACATCGCGCAGTCCCTCCCCGACAAGATTGAAGCCCAGCACTGTGGAAACGATCGCCATCGCCGGGCAAGCAAGGAGCCACGGCGCAAGTGTGTAAGAGTCTTGACCTTCGTAGAGCATCGCCCCCCAGGTGGGCGCTGGCGGAGAGATGCCGACTCCGAGATAACTGAGGACACTCTCGGTGAGAATCATCTGCCCGATTGAGAGGGTAGCGGACACGAGGAGCGGCCCAGCAACGTTTGGCAGTATGTGCTTCCAGAGGATCAGAATGCGCCGCTGCCCGAGTGCCCGCGCGGCGACGATGTAGTCAAGATCACGAACAGTCAAGGTCTTTGCCCGTACGACGCGAGCAGTGCCGAGCCAGCCCGTGAAGCCAAGCGTGACGAGAAGGCTCGTGACCGTGGTGCGTTCAAGCATCGCGCCGATCGCCATCACGAGGAGGAGGAAGGGAAAGGAAAGGCCAACATCGACCAAACGCATGAGGCCGCTATCGACGAGCCCTGTCCATTTCTTGCCGGCGAAGTACCCTGAGACCACCCCTACAAGGCCCCCGAGCGTGGCAGCGATTGCACTCGCAACCACGCCGATGAGAAGTGACAGCCGGCCGCCGAGCGCGAGACGCGCAAGCATATCCCGAAAGAGCCGATCCGCACCGAGAGGGTACTCGCGTGAAGGACCCACCGGTAGAAACTCGCGGGTCATTGCGCGCTCGGGGTTGCTCATGAAGGCATCGTGCGGTGTGAGCCACGGCCCCACGACCGAAAATACGACAACCAGGATGACAAGGATGAAGCCCCAACGAAGCGATCGATGCTTGCGCAGGGCCGCACGAAAGCTCATTCCGCGAAAAACTCCACGAAAAACTCCATGAGCGCTCTCGCGGTTGCGTCCGGCGCCTCTTCGGGGGGGCTGTGTCCCACGTCGAGTACTTCGAATCGCTTGGAACGGAGTTCACGCGCGGCCCGCTTCCCGAGCGTGAGTGGATAGAATGTATCGTGCTGCCCCCACAGCACCATCGAAGGCACGCTGATGCGAGGCAAGCTGGCGAGAAGCGCGCGCGTATCGTTCATGGTGGAGAGCGTCGCCCAGGCGGCTTCGCGGCCTTCGGGTGAATTGAAGCGAGAGTACCACTGCTCTGCACGCGCCTGCAGCAGCGCAGATGGCTGATGATACGTCGCGTTGACAATCGAGCGAAATGTACCAACGCCAGTCACTTGTCGCACGAAGAGCCTGCCGAAGAGGCGACTGCGTGAAGCCCAAAGTGCCCAATGCTCGGCCGGCATAAGGTGAGGATTGACAAGCGACAATGAACGAACGCTCGCGGGATGGGCGCGCGCGAGCTGTACTGCAACCGCGCCTCCGAGGCCGTGCCCGACGACGTGAACGCGGCTCTCTCCAAATGCGGCGATCGTATCGAGCGCCACATCGACGAAACCTGTGTAGTCGTAACTGAAGTTGAGCGATTTTTCGCTGCCGCCAAATCCTGGCCAGTCGAACGCAATCACTCGAAATTGCTCCGCCAGTTTCGCTGCCACCGAAGCCCAGGAAACGTGGCTCTTGAGAACATCATGGAGCAAGATCACCGCGTCGCCGTGGCCGGTCTCAATGCCTCTTAAACGCGGGCCGCGGGTGATGATGTCCCGCTCATCGCACTCAAGATCTTGCCCGATTGACGAGGACGGTTGTTCTATTTGGCTTGTCGGCATGGTGCTTCAGTCGAAAAGCGCATCCTGAGCGCCTACATGAACAGGTGAGCGGGGCACGAAGTACTTGCGTAGGTATGACATAATTCGTCAGACCATCGGTCTAACATGCCGAAATGTTGACAATAATGAGCGTTTGCAAAAAAAAAGCGAACGATGGATTGACCGCGTTCTTCCTCTTCCCATAGTTTGATATTCGTTCAGTGGATCGTGCCGGAAGTGCCTGGCCTCTGCAATGGGTCATCCGCGATGACATGTAGGACCTCTCGAGGAGAGGGCCGCGTGGCAGTTAGCGCGGAGTAGTCGAAGTGTGCGCGATATGTGCGCAGACGCCTTATTGTAAACATAATTGACGACAAATTTGGACCGCGAAACTTAAGCGGCGGCTTGACCTGGATGCGCACACTGCGCGCTGAGGCGGCGGGCAGTGATGTTCCTATTGTCTAGAGACCGGGAGGAGTGACGATGGATCCAAAAAGCGTTGCCGATGGACAGCTGACTGACGGGGCACTGGCGCTGGCTAGCGTGCCTACCACGGAGGGCGAGTCCGGTGAGCAGGTCACTCGCGAGCAGCGTCGTTCGCGTCGAAAGCGCGCAGTGCGTGCGCGCACGATCAGCGTGAAACGCATGACCAAGCGCGAGCTCGAGCTTGGTCGATTGCTGTATCCAGACATGGAGGAAGAGCCGCGCCCGATCACACGGGACGCTTGTGCAGGTGGCGAGCGCCCTTGCCCCTACGTGTCGTGCAAGCACCACTTGTTTCTCGACGTGTCCGCTCGCACCGGCGCGATCAAGCTGAACTTCCCGGATCTCGAAGTCTGGGACATGAACGAAACGTGCGCGCTCGACGTTTCCGATCGCGGGGGAACGACGCTCGAAGAAGTGGGGGCGATCATGAACCTCACCCGTGAGCGCATCCGCCAAGTAGAGGTCAAGGGCCTCGCCAAGTTGCAAGCACTCAAAGACATGATGGCGTTGCGTGACTACGTGGACGAAGGTCCGGTCGGCAAGCGACGCCTGCCTGTGCTCACGGCGCGTGATGACGACGATGCGGAAGAAAAGGCCCCCGACGCCGAGGACGCAGACTCCGACTTCTAGACCGACTTTCTAGACCGAGGGGCGGCCCAGCGTTCGCGTCGCGCTTGACCCGGCCAAGTGGGGAGCGTACCGCCATAGGATGGCGATTCGCACTGCGCTCCTCTCTGTTTCCGACAAGACGTACGTCGTCCCGTTCGCGCGAAGGCTAGCAGCGCTTGGCGTGAGATTATTGTCAAGCGGCGGAACCTTCAAGGCGCTTGACGTTGAAGGTATCAAAGTCGAAGCGGTAGATGCCTACACCGAGTCTCCCGAGGTGATGGGCGGCCGTGTGAAGACGCTGCATCCACGCGTGCACGGCGGCATCCTTGCGCGAGAAGGTACCGACGAGGGCGACCTGTCGCGAATTGGGGCTGCGTTCATTGACCTTGTGGTGGTGAATCTCTATCCGTTTGAGCGCACGCTTGCGGACCCGAAGTCGAGCTTTGCCGAGTTGGTCGAGAACATCGACATCGGCGGTCCGTCGATGCTGCGATCGGCGGCGAAGAACCACGCACGCGTCGCGGTGGTTTGCGACCCGAGTGACTACGAAGCCGTGGCGAGAGAGCTTGAGACTGGAGGCGCGGTGTCCGCAAGCCTACGCAAGCAGCTTGCCGCCAAGGCGTTTGCCCACACAGCGGCATACGACGCTGCCATTTCGGGATGGCTCTCCAAGGAAGCCGAGAGTCCGTATCCGCAATTCCTGACGCTCCCCTACGAGCGCGCTTACACACTGCGTTACGGAGAGAACCCGCACCAGTCGGGCGCGTTCTACCTCGAGCGAGGAGCGCCAGTGGGCTCCCTCGCGCGGGCAGAGAGCTTGGGCGCTGGCGGCAAGGAGCTCAGCTTTAACAACTTGGTTGACGTTAACGCCGCTCTCGATGCGGTCCGCGAATTCGACGGTCCCGCGGCCGTCGTTGTGAAGCACACGAACCCGTGCGGCGCTGCAACCGGCGCGGCGCTCGCACGCGCCTATCACCGCGCACGTGAGGCCGATGCGCTCAGTGCCTTCGGTGGCATCGTTGCCCTCAACCGCGAAGTGGACGAGGCGACCGCGAAGCTCTTGGCAGAGACATTTCTTGAGTGCGTGATCGCGCCATCCTTTTCGTCAGTTGCCTTGACTATTCTGCAGGCGAAGAAAAACCTCCGAGTTCTTGCGACAGGTGCGTGGCTCGATGCTGGTCACGAAGCGCTCGATTTTCGTCGTGTCTCCGGTGGCATCGTCGTGCAGTCGCGCGATCGAACCGCAATGGGCGAAGTGAAAAACGGGAAGGTCATGACGAAGAAGCAGCCCACCGACGAGCAGTGGCGCGCACTCGAGTTTGCGTGGAACGTGTGCAAGCACGTGAAGTCGAACGCCATCGTGCTCGCTTCAAGCGACGAGGCCGGCGCGGTCACACTGGGCGTCGGTGCGGGGCAAATGTCGCGCGTGGTATCGGTCGAGCTTGCCGTGAAGAAAGCGGGCGATCGCAGCAAGGGCGCGGTTCTCGCTTCGGATGCGTTCTTCCCATTTCCGGACGGTCTTGTCGCCGCTGCGAAGGCCGGCATCGTCGCGGTCGCGCAGCCTGGCGGAAGTGTCAAGGATGTTGACGTTATCGCAGCCGCCGACGAAATGGGTATCGCGATGGTGATGACGGGCGTGCGCCATTTCAGGCACTAAAACCTAGGCAAAGAACCATGCGTGTCCCACCTTCACGCATCTTACGTAACTGAATACTTGGCCGCGATTCCTCCACTATGACTTTTTAGAGCGCGTGGAGGCACACCGATGGCGGCGATGACCGAAGACTGCAGCGTATGCGGTACGCGTTTCGAAATGCAGTTCCGTTACCAAATGGAGGAGAAGAACGGCGGGTTTGCGTTCTATTGCACGCAGGCTTGTCACGAGAAAAGTCTGCACGGCTCGCAGGAGGGCGGCGTGATTTGCGATGCTTGCAACAAGCACTTCGTGCTCGAGCTTGTCTCGCAGGTGGTTCGAGTGAAGGGGCAGAAACACTACGCGTGTGGTGAAGCATGCCGCGGCCAGTTGCTCGCTGAAGCAGGCGGCGCTCGCTTAAGTGCTTTTCTCGGAGCGGCGGCACCAACAGGGCGTGCACCGATTGGCGGCGCTGACGAATCGGCACCTTCAGTGCAATCTGCAGCTATCCCAAACACGCCTGCGCCCGTGTCGATAGCACCGGCTCGCGCTCCCGAAGTGACGCCAATCGTCAGCATGCCCGCGCAGCGCAAAATTGACTGCCCGCGCAAGCTAGCGATCTTCAATCACAAAGGTGGCACTGGCAAGACGACCACCAGTGTGAGCATCGCAGCGGGGCTCGCTGCGCGTGGTCTGCGCGTGCTTCTCGTCGACACCGATTCGCAGGGCAACGTCGGCGTATCGTTCGGCATCAAGGCCGAAAAGTCGCTCTACCACGTGCTCGTGATGGGCATGAAACCAGAGGCGGCAGCGGTCAACGTGAGGCCGAACCTCGACGTGATCATCTCGAACGAAACGCTCGCGGCGGCGGAGTTGTACCTCGCCGGGCGACAAAACCGCGATCGCGTTCTTCGCGATAGGCTCGCTGGGGCAGCTGAACGCTACGACGTCATGGTGCTTGACTGTTCACCCTCGCTCTCGCTCATGAACCAGAATGCGCTCGTCGCCACTGATGGCATCGTTGTGCCTGTCGCATGCGACTTCCTCTCGCTTGTCGGCGTGCGCCAAGTCGTCAAGACAGTGAAGAATGTGAACGCGCTGCTTCACCATCCGGTAAAAATTCACGGTGTGCTTCCGACCTTTTACGAGAAGCGCGCACGCATCTGCCGCGATGCGGTTGAAACGATGAAGGAGCACTTTGGCTCCCGTGTTTTTCCACCCATTCGCGCGGTGACGAAAGTCAAAGAAGCACCAGCGCAAGGGCGTACTATTTTCGAGTACGCGCCCGATTCATATGCCGCTCACGATTACCAACGCGTAGTCGATTTGTTGATCGATGGCCCATCGGCAGTGTTGCCGCAAGCCGACGAAATGGATGATGACGCCCACGCGAGTGTGGCCTGAGAAGGGAGCCGACTGATGCCAGGACGTGATGACGAGATGGGGTTATCGGGCGCCCGGGTGCTCGATGCAGACGAAGTCGAAGGTGTGCTTTCGGGTGCGTTCTATACGCAAGCCCCCGATACGCGTAGGCCACCGGCTCCGCGCGGCGAAGAAGTGAAAGAGAAGCCGACTCACTACAAAGTGATCTGCATCTCGATGTACACGAAGGACCTCCAGCGCCTTGATGCGCTCGTCGACGAGCTCAAGACTCGCGGCGTGACCAAGGCGAGCCGAAGTGCGTTGATTCGCGCAGCGCTCGACCAGGTGGATCTCGATCGCGTTCCGCGCGGTTTGTGATCGATTCCCAAAACTCCCTCATGTCATCCGGCATAGGCGCCACAATCTCAAGTGGCTCATGCGTAATCGGGTGCAGAAGGCCCATCATCGCTGCATGAAGGGCGTGGCGTGGCAGCTCGAGCATCGCGCTGTCGTCTTCGGTCAGCTCTCCGTCTGCTCCACGCGCAAATGCGGACTCATCGGGCCCGTAAAGCTTGTCGCCGACGATCGCCGCGCCCATCGCTTGCAGGTGCAGGCGAATCTGGTGTTGCCTTCCCGTTTCAATGAGGCAGCTGACGCGTGCATACTCGCCGCGCTCAGTGTTCACCGTATCAAGCACAGTAAATATTGTTGACGAATACATCCCGTTCGGGTCCGATGCGTCAACTAACTTCATCTTCACTTTGTATTGGCACAAGTCGTCGAGGCGCATGTGCCTTTCGAGCCGATAGGGGTAGCCAACGGACAAGGCCGCGCCTGTTTCAGGGTTCACTGGAATGCCCCACGTGATCGCTTCATAGCGCTTGGTGATCCCGTCACGCTCTTCGAGCATCCTCTTCAAGGAACGATCACATTCGACGGTCTTCGTCAAAAGGAGCACGCCGCTCGTCTCACGATCGAGCCGGTGGCCGAGCGAGAGGAACGCATCGTTCCGTTCGGCGGTGAGCATCTTGATCACCGTGTTCCTATGGTAACGGGCGGTTGGATGCACGGGCAGGTTGGCGGGCTTGTTGACCGCTAAAATGTAATCGTCTTCGTACACAATGGGAATGTCGCGCGGCACTGGCGTTTCATCCCAAGGTTCTCGCCACAAAAGGATGTGCTGCTGCGAGTGCACGCGATCACCAGGTTTCAAGCGGTGGCCGGCGGCATCGTATGCGCTTGCTTTCACGATGAACTGTGCGCGCGTGCGACTTGTGCGCCGGAGCTGGTGCTGAAGGAAGACGTCGACGCGTTGGCCTGCCACTTCAGCAGACACACGGAAGACAGAAACCACGGCGTTAGCGTCAGTATCCTTGGGCCGCACAAACCCCGACATGTTCGTTGGCCTAACGCGGCCCATGCACTGTTCTCATATTGATCTCACCTGAGCACGATTACCAAAAGCCGGCACCGACGCAAACGTGATAGAAGCCTCATTTGCCGATGGAAATTCTCTTTCCCGTTACCGAACTCAGCCCTTACGCGAAAGTTGGCGGCCTCGCAGACGTCGCCGCCGCCCTGCCCAAAGCGCTCCGCCAGCTGGGACACGCCGTTACGCTCGTGCTTCCGCACTATCCAGGGCTTGACGAGCACGGGCTGCTTCTTGCGCGCCGCCTTTCACCTCTGAACGTGACGATCGGCGACAAAACGCACGCGATCGCCGTCTACAGCACGCGCCTTTCGTCGCAGGTCGACGCCGTGTTTCTCGATGCGCCTGGCCTTCTTGATCGGCCCGGCGTTTACGGTGATGCGTCGGGCGACTATCCCGACAACGCCGAACGGTTTGCGCTCTTTTCCAAGGCGGTCGCCTCGCTTGCTCTCGAATGGGCTGAAACGGGAAAGAGGGTTGACATTGTTCATTGTCACGACTGGCCCACCTCGCTCGTGCCCTTCTTCGTCAAGGAGGCGTTTGCATCGAAGCCCGAGCTGACGGCGCCCAAGACCGTACTGACGGTTCACAATGCGGCCTACCAAGGTCAGTTCGAGAAGACGCTTCTGCCGCAGTTGGGCATCGACTGGAAAGAGTTCTCGGTCGACGGCATCGAGTTCTACGACAAAATTAACTTCCTCAAGTTCGGCATTCTGCGCGCAGATGCGGTGACGACGGTTAGCGAAACCTACGCGCGCGAGATTCAAGTTCCCCCGCTTGGGCACTCGCTCGAGGGTGTCTTCAAGCAGCGCAAAAACGCGCTTACTGGTATCGTCAATGGTGTTGACTATGCCGTGTGGAACCCCGCGGTCGATCCGCATCTGGTCGCTCGATATGATGCCGAAGATGTTACCAATAAGGGGCGCTGCAAGGGTGCACTGCAGAACGAGCTGCAGCTTCCGTTCGACCCCGCGGCACCGCTGATCGCCTTCGTTGGTCGGCTGGTGCCTCAAAAAGGCGCCGACCTCATCGCAGAGGCATTGCCAAAGTTGCTGCGGTCCACCGAAGCGCAATTTGTTTTCATCGGCGAAGGCTCAGACGACATGGTGAGTGCGCTCGCCGCGGCGGTCGCCAAGTCACATGGGCGCGCGGTGTTCGTTCGCGGTGCGCAAGAAGTACTCGCGCATCGCGTGTTTGCCGCAGCCGATTTTGTGCTCGTGCCCAGCCGATTCGAGCCCTGCGGCCTCGTGCAACTCTACGGACAGCGATACGGCGCGCTTCCGATCGTGCACGCAACGGGCGGCCTAGCCGATACGGTTATCGATTGCGATGCACAGCTTGAGACCGGTACAGGCTTCACGTTTGATGAGCCAACCGCCGATGCTCTCGTGGGCGCGGTTCAGCGGGCCGTCGCGGGTCGATCGCTCGTACGATGGAACGCGCTCGTGAGGCGTGTGATGCGCCTCGATCGTGGTTGGGAACGTCCCGCGCGGCGGTACGAGCGGATTTATTTGAGAGAGCCCTTGAATTGATAACGGTTTTCAATATCCTTATCTGAGCATGTACGTCTGCGTTTGCCTGGCTGTCACTGATGAAACCGTTCAAGTCGCCATTGAAGACGGCGCGGCGAGCGTGAGCGAGGTCACAAGCGCGTGCCTCGCAGGGGGCGACTGCGGGGCGTGCCACGCCATGATCGAGGGCATGATCGAGTCCCATTGCGACGGGAAGAAGCGATTGAACGTGATCGCGGCGTAACTGTTTTGTTTAGCGGGCGCTTAGCGCTGAACGCGTGCGCGTACGCGTTCAACGACGAACGCCGCAACGTCCGAAGGTTTGGTGCCGGGGCCGAACCCCGCATCAAAACCCAAGTCGAGCGCTAGCTTGTGATCAATGCGAGGGCCGCCAAAGAGAAGGAGGACCTCGTCGCGCCAACCCTGGCTCTTGATGAGATCGACAAGCGCCTTGCCATTCTCTTTGTGGCAGTCGCGTTGGGTGATGACTTGGCTGACCAAGATCGCGTCCGCCCCGACGGCGCGAGCGCGAGCCGCGAGCTGCTCGTTCTCGACTTGAGCGCCCATGTTGAAGGCTTCGAAGCCCTTGTAGCTCTCGAGCCCCTTGTCGCCGCCGTAACCCTTGTAGTTCAAGATCGCATCGATGCCGACCGTGTGAGCATCCGCGCCCGTGCACGCCCCGACGACGACAACCTTCCGCTGAATGTCACTCTTAATGATCGATTCGATCTCGTCGTGCGAAAGAGCGCGCGTTGAGACTTCGGGCACTTCGATCGCGGCAAAATCGACCGCGTGTGTCGACCTGCCGTATACGACGAAAAAGGCGTATCCCTCGGCGCACGCTTCCATCGTGGCAACCAACGGGTCTCTCAAACCGTGCTCGCCGGCGAACACTTTGGCGGCTTCGCGTGCGCGAGCGGAGGGCGCAATTGGCAGCACGAACGACATTTGCACCATGCCGTCGTTCTGGCGATCGCCGTATGCGCGGATCAGCTCCTTGCGGCTCACGGCGACGCCTCGAGCGCGTCAAGTAGCGGGTTCATGTATCCCGCATGCTTTTTCAAGACGCCGCTGTAGCCCTTGCCTCCGGTTCGCGTCCGCTTGACATCAGCGAAGGCGCCGCGCCCGATCGCATCCCAAATGCCCTCGCGTGCAACTTCTTCAAGCTGCGCGAGCGCTTCGTCAAGAACCTGAACGGCGCGTCGCGCAATGCGTCCGTCTGGCTTGAACGTGATTTCATCGCCGAGATGTTTGCATGCAGAATGCACGTAGCGTGTGGCCTTCAGCGAAAGGTAACGATCCATCAACATCGGGTTGTGCACGGCTTCACTCAGCATGCCGAGCAGTTCGATCGACTGGTTGGTGGTCACGCCGACGAGGTTGAACATCGCCTCGTGCACGTGCGCAAAGAAGATGTCGCCCGTCTTGTGCTTGGTCGGCGGCATCCACTTGATCGGATGACGCGGAAAGATCTGACGAACGAGTTGGGCTTGAGCCAGTTCGATCAGAAAGCTGTCTTCGATCCATGGATCGATCTCGTAGGCATGCCCGAGGCCAAGTTGTTCTTCGCGAAGGCCAGCGCGAAACGCAAATGCCTCGTTAATAAACTGACTTGCCAATACCGTATGCGCCTTGTCGATAGCATCGGCGGTGGTCAGGTAATTGTCCTCGCCGGTGTTGATGACGATACCGGCGCGCGCGATGAGCCTACGCGAGACGTACTGATCAACGAAGGTGCGGCACATGTTGATGTCGCGAAACAAGATGCCGTACATCGCATCGTTGAGGAGCATGTCGAGGCCTTCAACGGCGCCAATCCAAGCGATCTCGGCCATACAGAGGCCCGACGAATAGTTCGTCTGGTGAATGTAACGGCCGAAGTTACGAGTCGACTCGTCCATCGCTGCACGGATAATGCGGAAGTTCTCTTGCGTGGCGAATGTGCCGCCGTAGCCTTCCGTGGTCGCCCCCTCGGGCACGTAGTCAAGAAGGGACTGGGCCGTGGCTCGGATGACCGCGACAATGTCCGCGCCCGCGAAGGCTGCAGCTTTGGCTTGCAACGCATCGTCATGAATGTTGCCGGTCGCAACGATGACGTATTTGAGCGGTGCGGCGCCCGGCGCATGCACTCTCTTCAGTGCCTCGCGCTTCTCTCTGGCAAGATCGATGCGATCGAGTGCAGCCTGCGTCGCATCAGCGATGGCGAGTTGCTCTTCTTCACGCGTTGGGCCAGTCGAGTCGTCGTCGAGGATCGAGCTGTAGGCGAGCCCTTCGGCAGCCTCTTGAACGCTGCGTGCACCGCGAGCGAGCGCGCGCGCTAGAAAGTGTGTGATGCCGCGATCGAGCAGTCCGGCTTCACGGTATCGATCGACAACCAAGTTGACGAGTGGAACGCCTTCGTCGTTTACGCCTGACACGCCATACGCGCGCAGGACCGTTCGCTCCACACCAACGGTTGTATGCACGTCGATAAATCGTTGGACGTCGGCCGCGATTGCATCCGCGAGCTCGCGACAGCGCGCCACTTTTCGATCGTCGACGGGCACCATGGCCATACCCCTATTGTGGAGCACATCGCCACGGTTCTCCAAGTTACACGGGCAGCAAATAACCAAACGCGCAGCACACGAGCCCGACGCCTGCGGCTACCGGCCAACGGCGGCCCAGAGGTGCCATCGCAAGCAACGAGGCAACTCCGGTCGCGACGAATAGGACGCTGACCCATGACGGCCGTCCGTGAACCCGCTGCCGGGGGCCTCTAGCGTACAGCCACTCACTCTCAATTCGTGCGGAGTGGAGAGCTCGCTCGGCGATTGCTTTGAGCGTGGCGCTGTGCGTTTCGCTGGCGTGCTGAGACACCCTGTCGAGCACGCCCTCTACGCGGTCTCGAAATGGCGACAAAGGCAGCCACGAACGCGAAGCCTCTTGTGCATGCATCACCGCATCGAGGTGGTGCCCTTCGGCAAGCGATTGCTCGGCGCTCCACGTGGCGCTTTGCGCACGGAGGTAGACGCGCGCAGATGCGATGCCGAAAACGACGACGCACCCGAAAACGATCAGAGCACGATCGCTATTGGTCCTCGTCACTGAAAGTCTCGACGCTGGAAGATCACAGCGCTGAGAAGCAATAGGATGAGGGCGTAGCACAGCGAATGTAGCGAGGCCGTTGCCACGTAGTTCATGACCGGCATACCGGTCACTTGACCCAGAACGAGGGGGCGTGCGGGAGCGTAAAGATAAAGATTCGGGACGATCTTTGCGAGCACCACACCGAACGTATGGACCGTCTGGCCAAACAGCTTTGCCGGCAGGTTTCCCAGCGTATCGGCTGTGCGACCGATGATAAAAATGGCAAGGGTGAAGATCGACGTGAGAAATGGCGATGAGAATGAGGAGAAGAAGACGGCGACTGCCGCCACGATGCTCACTTCTGCAAACGACAACACCGATAGTGTCGCGATCAGCTGACGGTGCTCCCCGGCGGGTGCCGCGAGCCAATAGGTGACGCCCACAAGGGTCAGTGCCCACGGGATAATCGCGTAGATGCGATGGCGCTTCAGTAGCAAGAGGAGCGCCGCGAGCACCGCGATGGCCCCACCCAAAGTCCCAACCGCAACAGGGACGCTCTTTTCATAACCAATGAGGATCAAAAAGAGCGCCGACGTGTCGAGCGCAATGAAGACACCGAGCGTGAGCAGCGTGCCGACGTACTTGCCCAGCACATATTCGTGTCGGCGGAGCGGGCGGCTCAGGATCGGGAAAATGGTCTTTAGCTCGAGCTCGCGATGCAGCGACGTCGCGCCGAGCACCACGGCGACCAAAATTGCGTAGAGCGAAAGCGATGCCGAGCCCACGTTTCCAAGCACGCGTGACTTCTGCTGAAGCGTGAGTGAGGCGACCAGCATGGCATACGCACACGTCGCGATCGCAAGTCCGACGATGCCGTGGAGCACGCGCGCGCGCACCGCCTCACGGTAGGCATTCGTACTGATAGTGAGAATACGCCTGAACATTGTGATGCGAGAGCTTATCTCATCAGAATGTAAAACGGGAAGTACTCAGGGAATGACCACAATGCGGACCTTCGGGCCCATCGCGACTTCGAGCTCACGTGGCGCTTCGACGAGGTCGCCGTCGATAAAAAATTGCTGCGTGGGATCGGCCGAACGAAGGACCGCCTTGCTTGTGAGAACGTCGTATGCGACGTGCTCTTGCATCGGTTTCGCGGCCCAGACACGACCCAGGTTGCGAACGACCTGCATCGTCGTACCGTGAACCCCAAGCATCTGGAACTTTCCGGGCTCGTCTTTGAATCGATAGTACGGGCGGAAGTTGAGGCCAATATGATCGATCGTGCCTGCCGTGATCGCGAAGTACTCGCGCACGCCCCATTCGTTGCCGTCGTTGAAGGAAACGCTGCCGCGCCAACGAGCCGACATGCGGCGGATCGTCTCTCCACCGACAAGCGCGCTACCCACGCCTCGGAGCAGGGTCTGCGCGGCGACTGCAGGTGATGGTTCTGGCGATCGATAGTACTCGCGGAGGAAGCCGCACATCACCCCGGTGCCAAACAGGAAGCCGTATTGATCGCCGATCTTCATGACGTTGCGCTCGACGTTCTCAAGCGGACGCGTTGCGCGTTCGTTGTACGCACGAACCAAGCGTGCAAGGAGCCCTTCGGGTCGTCCTGCGCCCGTGCCGACACTGTTGGCGATCGTGTTCATCGTGCCGCCTCGAAGGAGCGCAATCTGCGGCAACGCCATGCCTTGGTAGACGTTGATGAAGCCCGTAAGCGTGACGTGGTTGGTGCCATCACCGCCGCTGATGCCAAGGACCTGAATGTTCAGCCGCTTGAAGTCTTCGGCGATGCGGTGCAGCTCATCGATCGAGTGCGCTTCGCGAACGACGCCGTGATCACCAAGTCGGTGCGCGAGTCGCGTTGCGGCCTTGGGGTTGCGAAGGTTACGGCGGCTCTTGGGGTTGAGAACAATTCCGATACCTTGCATTCGGCGCATGGTCTTTCATACGGCAGGTGTCACGTCAACTCGGAGTTTTTCGCAAAAAAGGCTACGGTCGCGCTTGATGAGCGCCTTAACCGCCGCGAGAGAGACCGCTTGGCTCATGCCAATATTCGACCGTCGCGCCCTCATCGTTGCCGGGCCCGATCGGAAGAGTTGGCTGAACGGCCTCACCACATGCGATGTGGCGCAACTTCCACCCGATGCAGCAATTTATGGGCTCGCGATCCAGAAAAACGGGCGTATCGTCAGCGATCTTTACTTGTTTGAGGCAGAGCCAACGCTGCTCGCCTTTGTGCCTTCGTCTGTCGCCGAGGGGCTCGCGAAGGCGCTTGATGCGTATCTCATTATGGAGGACGCGACTGTTGCGGTGGGAGAGTTCGCACTCTTCGCAGTGCTGGGGCCAGGCGCGTACGTGATTGCGCAGGCCGCTCGCAAGGCGTCGTCTCGATTGATCGCACGAAGTTACGATGGGTGGGGAGTTCCAGCCGTCCTCGTGGCTGCGCCCGACGCCCGTGCAGGCGAGACTGAGTCATTGTTGCGGCAAGCCGTGGCGGCCGGAGGCGGACAAGTTGGCACCGCAGAGGAATGGGGGCAGTTGCGTGCGCATGGGTCCATTCCCGAATTTGGAATCGACTTCGACGGCTCGATGTACCCGCAGGAAGCCGGGCTCGCGACACGCGCCGTGTCGTTCTCAAAGGGCTGCTACCTCGGGCAAGAGGTCGTGTGCATGCTCGAGATGCGTGGCCAAGTGCGTCGTAAATTAGTCGTGATAAGTTATGAAGGAGAACCACTGCCTCCGAATAGCAAAGTGCTCTCCACGGCCGGAGAGCCCGCCGGAGAGACCAAGGGCGCAGTCGTTGACGGGTTGCAGCCTGGGCGAAGTCTTGCGTTTGCGATGCTGAAGCGCGTACTTGCGGAAGCTGGAACTGAGCTCGTCGTTGCAGCGGGTGATGGCGCGAGTAGGGTAGCGCGCGTGGTGGAGCGAACATGGCCATAAGAGAGAAGTTGCTAGTCGTCGCGATGCTCGCCGTTTTAAGCGGCTGCGTGACCACGGGCACCTACGACGAGGCAATCGCGCAGAGCAATTCGTATCAGGCAAAGTTGCGCAAGTGCGACGGTCAGCGATTCAAGCTCGACAAAGATGCGAAGGAGCAAGAGAAGGCGCAGGAGAAGGCCTCCGCGGTGGCGGTAACGAGGCTCCGCGAGCTCGAGGTTGAGAAACGCAATCTTCAAGCGAAAGTCGATGAGTCGATTGAAACCCAAGAAGAGATGCGCGCGGAACTGTCGCGGCTCGGCAAGGACTTCGTCAAAGAACGGCGCAGCTATGCCGACGCGCGCGCGCATCTCGCCGAGCTTCGCAGACTCGAAGACAAGGCCAAGAAGCGATCGGCCCTT
>CAMBEV010000011.1 GCA_945865595.1 Nannocystis exedens
CGACGAACGGCGATGTGTCGGGGCCTGGCGACCGGTAGAAAGTGCCGACGAGTGGGCTTGTGACCACGATAAAGTCAGTTGACGGTTTCGTGGCAACGACTTCAGCCTGGATCACGGGCGAGTGTGCGTCGTGCAGCACGCGACCGCTCGTCATCGCGACACGAAGGCGACTTTCGCCCTCGCGGTGTTCGACCTCAGCGACTTTGTGCTCACGCATGAGCTCCACAAGTTCACGCAGAAAGTTGAGATCCAACGGCATCGCTCGGTCTGTACCTCACGCCGGCCAATGTGACCAAGCGACGTGTGTGCGAAACGTTGCGCGCAGCGAACCGCGACACGCGAAACCAATGTCGCACCGCGTTGTGAGCGTGCTGGCTGCTCCTACGTGCTCTGACGCCGAAGCGCGCCGACGAGGCCCGCGAGGGCGAGCGTGTAACTCGCGTCGCCGAACCCCGCGATGCGGCCCAAGCAGGCGGGTGCGACACGCGAACGCCTTCGAAACGATTCGCGCGCATCTGGGTTCGAGAGGTGCACTTCAACCGCTGGGAGCGAGACTGCCTTGATCGCGTCGTAGATCGCGATCGAGGTGTGCGTGAGCGCTCCTGGGTTGATGAGAATGCCGTGGTGCGTGCCGAGCGCCTCACCTATCCACGTCACAATGTCACCTTCGTGGTTACTTTGTCGACAGGTGACGGTGGCGTTGAGTGACTGCGCGGTTGCGGTGAGTGCTTGGTGAATCTGATCGAGCGTGGTCGTTCCGTAGATTGACGGTTCGCGAGCCCCAAGCAACTGCAGGTTCGGGCCGCTGACACAGAGGATTGAAAGTGTCACCACGGCAGTTATGAAAGCGCCGCCAAGAGTTTGGGGACCGATAGCCGCATCAGAAAACGCCCTTTGCCGACGTTTGCGTTCGGCCCGTAGGCGACCGCGAGGAAATAGTTGCTGCCGAGAGTACGAATGACGGTGATGAGGCGTTCAGTGCCCACGACCATCTCCTGGGCCTCGCCGGTCTCGAGAGACTCGGCTGCCCGCCTGATTGAGGTAAGCGCCACCCCAAACTCAACGCCCACGCTATTGACGTCGAACGTCGCGTCATCGCGCGTGTAGGTTTCAACGGCAAAACCCTCGGCATCCATCACGACGCCCCCCACGCTGCCGTAAGTGCCATCGACTATTTCGCGCAGGGTCTCTTTGAACATTGCGCAAAGGGTATTCGCCGCCACCTGACTGGGCAACATCTACCCCTGTAGAAAAGCGCAGCTGGCCTTCCTTTGGCCTTGACGCCCTGACAAAACGCCACGGGGGTCACATCCACCTTGACCCGCACGATAGCCTCCAGATAGGGTCACGCCGTATGCGAGCTCGAGCCGGGGACCCGCCCCGCACGATGGCCGATAAAATCTTTGCCGGACGCCACCCGCAAGCCTTTGCGCCCGGTGACCGGTTGGACGTCAAAGTCGACCATGTCGCGCTTACCCGCGATTGTGGTGCGACGCTGAGTCTTGCCAAGGAAGCGGGCATTAAGTCGTCGCCGGTCGAAGTCGCGGTCGCCTACGCGCCGCGCGCAATTGACGACGTCGAAGCCGACTCGCCCGCAAGCATAGCGGCGTTTGTGGCGCATGGCGTGACTTGGGCGAGGTCGGGCGTCGGGTATGCGGCAGCCGTGCATCTCGAGCGTTTTGCGGGGCCCTCGCGCATTTGCGTCACCGATGATCCGCGGCTGATTGGCCTCGGCGGCATGGGGATGCTCACGTATTTGCTCTCGCCGTCCGAGCTCGCGCGTGCGCTTGTTCGTGGCACAGCGACCGTGCAAGCCCCGCGCACCGTGCAGGTGCTCGTGAGCGGGAAAACAAGGCCTTTCGTGAGCACGCGCGACGTAGCTTTCGAGCTCTTGCGCCGTGGATTACGTGACAAGGTTGAACGCGCGCAGCAGCAGTCGGGCGCGCCCGTGGTGCTCGAGTTTGGCGGGCCGAGTGTGCGCCTTTTGTCCGTGCCTGATCGCGCGTTGCTGGCGTCGATGGCGCCCGAGTTCGGCGCAATGGGCGCGTTGTTCCCAAGCGACGAGCGAGCGGAGAGCTTCCTTCGCGATCAGAGGCGGTCAAAGGCCCATCGCGTCCTTCACTCCGATCCCGGTGCATCGTGCGCAGACGTGATGAGCGTCGACATGTCGCTCGTTGATCCGCTTCTCATGGACGAGAAGGGCGCCGTGCGTACGGTTCGCGAGCTGAACGGTACACCGATAAGGCAGGCGGTTCTTGGTGGCGACTTCGGCGCTCCGTTGCGCGATCTCGCGTCGGTAGCCGCGCTGCTCGCGTCGAAGCGAGTGCTTCCGTCGCTTGACCTCTTGCTTGCATGGCCGACGCGTCAGGTCCTTGAGGTGCTGGCGTCGACCGGCGCTCTGCAGACGTTGATCGCGACCGGTGTGCGCTTGGTTGAGCCCGATCGGCGCGCGCTTCGCGGTGACATGTACGCGCCGCCTGAGGGAGGCCCCAGCATTCGGACGACCGAACTCGACCCCAGTTGTCGAAACGGTCGGGTGCTGATCGCGTCTCCGGAAACGGTTGCGTTCGCGGCAGCCGCAGGCCAAATCGGTGACCCACGCGGCTTCAAACGGCCGCCGCGCGTGACCCTGCCGCGCGAGCTGCCTACAGACGACGGCCTCATCATCCGCGATAAGAAGCAGTTGCCTCCGCCGGCAGAGCTCCCAGGAAAGCCGGTTGTTGCGGTGGGCATTCCGTCAGGCAAGTTGACCGTCGTCGAATTGGCGAAAGTGCCAGCCGTTTCTGGTGAACCCATTGCCGTCATTGCGGCATCGACACACGATGGGCTGCGCGTTGCAGATCTCGCGTGGCATCGTTCTGACGTGCGCGCGGTGGTGGTTCCCTACCTAACGAGGATGCTCTCAACAGCGCTTGCCCAGGTGAAGGTGGCAGCGCTTATTGCAACTCCAGAGGTCATCGCTCAGGTGACGAAGAAGGGCTCGCTTGATCTCTCGCTGTCGGCAGGCTCGGCGAATCTCGGAGGCGGGCTTTCGGCGGAATGCCCGGGTCATCAGGACTTTCCGATTGGGGCCGTCCATACAAAACGGGACGGAGCGGCGGAGCCCAAGGGCAAGAAAGCGCGTTGACCGTCAAGCGCGTTGATAGTTGGGACTGGGCTACGCGGAAAGTAGGCCGAGGTGCTTCTGCGCGCGCGCGCTGCTTTGCTTAATAAGCGTGGTTGCTTCGTCGTTCGGAATGCGAAGGCGAGCTGCAAGGTCGCTCAGAATCGCCGTTTCGCTCGGCGACTCGACGCCGTCAGCAAACGCAAGCACGACAGCGTGGTGCAAAACTACTCGCCGATCGTTTGCCGACAACTCTGCGAGCGGAATGTCCTCGAGCGATTTCTTGCTGCTCGCGTAGCCCAATAGCTCGTCGCGTTCGGCGGTCGATGCGCCGTACGCTTCGAGCAGCGCCCGGAGCATCTCTTGCTCACTTTTTGCAAACTCGCCGTCTGCCCATGCCACCGGAACGAGCGCCTTCAGAATTGCAAAATCTTGTGTATGCATCGCAAGAGGGTCGCTCGAGCGTGCCATGCGAGTCAACGCAATCGGGAGCCATTAGAGCCATTGGGCCATGTCGGCGTTGGCTAACGCGCGCGGACCTGGGCGGAAAACTCGCCAGGGCGCACCTCCGTGAACGCTGTGGGCGGCACAACCCATCGCGACGGGGGGCCCCCCGCGCGCGCAACGAGCAGCTCGACGTCATGACAAGGCGCACGCTCTGCGACGGCGCGAGGTGACGTTCCGATACGCAACCACAGTTGCGCCCGTTGGGGCGTGGTCACAATGTGGACGGTGCCCTGGGCGGTCGTTGGGGCGTCGGGCGAAGGGGTGGCCCCGGGCCAGAGCAGTTCGCCGCGGTCGAGTTGCATGGCAAGCTCGTAGCGTGGTCCTGTCGCGGTCTTGCCCCAGGTGGCACCCGCAATGATGCTGGCACGTCGTGGCGCAAAACCGTCAAGTAACGCGACGAAATCGCTTTGTGGGCCGACGGGCACATTCGGGATGTCGGCAGGCGCCCTGCCCGCGAAAATGTAAACGTCGTGTTGACTTGGAACGTTCGTCACCTCGAGGCGCGCGAAGCAGGCCCTGTTCCCTCCGGGCGCATAGCTCGGTGAACCACGCAGATCGGGCGCGCGGTTGCGGGTCGCTGCAATGTACGCGAACGCGGCGGCAGCGATGGCTAACGGAAAGAGCCAGCGCCAGGCTGCAGAGCCGTTGCGTCCGGGGGTGGGGTCAACACCGGATGGCAACCGAGGAGGACCCGGAATGGCTGGATAAGCCGAGACGCCCGCCGGTCGCAATGGGCTCGACGGAGGGGCGGAGGACGGACCGCGCGGCGCCAGCACGGGAGGGGGAGCAGGCGTTGGGTCGATGCCTGCGAGACTTCGCAGGTCTCTGCTCACGGCTCGAAGAGCTGACGGCGGCGCGCTGGGGGGAATTGAAAATTGGGCAAGGAGCTTGTCGACGTCGCTTCGCTCTGCCGGTGGCATCGAAATGGGGGGGGGACTCGATTTGGGCTCGGGCTCGGGCTGGGGCTCGGGCTCGGGCTCGGGCTCGGGCTCGGGCTCGGGCTCGGGCTGGGGCTCGGGCTCGGGCTGGGGCTGGGGCTGGGGCTGGGGCTGGGGGAGCCGAGCGAGGGGAGGCTCGGGGGTAAGGCTTATTTCAATAAGAATTTCGCCGAGCAGATCGCCGATGTTCTCGTCGTGGGCGATGGTTTCGGTAAGTGGCTTGACTTCTTCGTCGGCTTCACTGGGCTGAGCAGGGCGCGAAGGACGCAGTGGATGGCTTGGCGCTGGAATCGTGCTCGGGCGTTCTCGCGACGCATTGCGCCCCACACCCAGCAGGACACGGCGCACCTCGCGCACGAGCCGCGCCATCGCTCGTCTGCCCGCCGCCCGGTTGACCGGGATGAGCGCGGCCTCAAGCTCGGCTGTTACTTCCGCGAGTGAACACGCTTCGGTTTTGCGGGTGAGCGCGGTGAGCGCGGGCGTCGTCGAGCCGCTTGCTCCCAGCAACGTTCGAAGAAGCACGCGCACGGCGAGCGACGGGTCGCCCTCCGCTGCGGTCCGCGGCTGCACGACCGCAAGCACGCCGTCCTCCGTCAGGACAACGTTCGCCGGATTGATCGTGCCGTCGCGGGGTTCGGCTTGCCCCGCCAATTCGAGCGCGATGTAGCCGCCGAGCTCAGGTGCGAGGGGCGCTCGCTTTTCGGAGACGACCGCGATGACCTCGGCGAGCGTGACGGATGCGTCAATGCCACCCGAATCGATGCCATCCGAGCCGCCACCTGAGACGGCGCCGGATTCGCGCGCGCGCGCCACCGTTAGGCGCTCGCGCCGTTCACGCCGTTCACGCCGTTCACGCCGTTCACGCCGTGGCGTCGTTCAAGATCGTCAAGGAGCTTTTCGATCGACGCAAGGCTGTTGTCGATGGCCTCTTGGACAATCTGCACCATGGTCGCGTTCGCACCCTTGAGTGCCTCGTAGTAGCGCTGACGCTCTGTGGAGTGAATGATCGCGGGCGGGTAGCCGCCGCGAAGCAGCAACAGGTTCATGAACACGCGCGCGACCTTGCCGCTGTCGTGCTGGAACGGGAAGACCCGGAGCAAGTCGTAGTGCGCGCGAGCCGCGAGTCGAATGGCGGAACGTCCCTTGTTGGCCTCGGGGTCGTTGACCCAGTCGATGACTTGGCGAACCTTCGGGGCGATCTTGTCGGGCGCGGCGTACTCATGAAAGTACAGCCGGTGCTGGGGAATGTCTTTCCGATACTTGACGGTTTTGATGTCGCCCTCTTCGGGATGAAGGATGCAGTAAATTCTCTTTACGACATCAATCGTGATTGGCAGTTTGCGCTTCGTTGCGTAGTCGCGAGCGAAGTCGAGTGCTTCGCGATGCCGGCGGACGTCGTTAAGAATGGGCTGCACGCTCGAGTCGAGTGTCGTAACGTCGGTGTTTGGGTCAATGGCGGCGGCCATCTCGTCCATCGTGTAGACGGTCCCTTCGATCGCTGAGTCGTGAGCAATCCACGACAGATCGAGGCTGTCTCGGTAGCGCTGCTGCACGACCGGCGAGGCCTTGTGAAGCCGTGCTTCCAGGTAGGCCGTTCGCTCTTCGATGGAAGTGGGGCGTGGCGCTTCGGATGCCCGTGCGGCGCGCGCGGGAGCGGGGCGTGCCGGGATCGCGGCCTTTTCCTTGCGGATTGACGTCTTTGTTGCCATGGCAGTCTTACAGGTGGCCGGCGCGCACGCGCCAGCGCGCGGACCGTACTCGTGATGGTCCCGTTGCGTCAAGCAACCGAGGTAGCCCATGTAGCCCATTCGCGATCGGCGCCCCATGGTAGAAACCCAGGCATGCTTGCCCATCTTTCTGTCGCGAACCTGGTGTTGATCGAGTCGTTGTCGCTCGAATTTGGGCCCGGATTCAGCGTTCTAACGGGCGAAACAGGGGCAGGAAAGTCGATGCTGATCGATGCACTCGGGCTTGTGCTCGGAGGTCGAGCAAAGCCCGAGAGCGTGCGTGCGGGCGCCAAGGAGGCCGAGGTTGAGGCCCTTTTTGAGCTTGGAGCAGGCGCGCGTGCGCTGACCACCTTGGCCGATTTTGGCATTGAGTGCGAGGGTGAGCTCGTCGTCCGCCGCGTCGTGCAAGCCGAAGGGCGAAGTCGCGCCTTTGCGAACGGCAAGCTTGTCACGCTTGCTCAGCTTGCCCAGCTCGGACAAGACCTGTGCGATATCGCTTCGCAACACGAGAGCGTGAGCCTCACCGATCCAGCGACTCATATGCGCTATCTCGACGCCTTTGGTGCTCTCGACGGGGTGCGTGAGGGGGTCGAGGTGGCGGTCGAGAAGCTGCTCCTTATCGTCAATGAAATGGACGAATTGGTTGCGAAAGAGCGCAATCGTACCGAGCGAGAAGATTTCTTGCGCTATCAGGTTAAGGAAATTGACGAATTGGGGCCGCGGCAGGGCGAGGAGTCCGAACTTGAGCAAGAGCGCGGGCGCCTTCGATTTGCCGAGCGCCTAACAGAGGCCACCCGTCGTGCGGCCGATCGTCTCTATGAAGGCGAGGGCGCTATTTGCGATGAGCTGGGGCGTCTCGCGGGCGATCTCGATCACGCCGCTGAGGTCGATGGGTCGCTCGCGCCTCTGGTGCGTACGATCGAGGCTGCGCGCGCCGAGCTGAGTGACGCGGCGCGTGCGCTGGGCCGCTATGCCGATGGCGTCGAGAGCAACCCCGCGCGGCTCTCCGAGCTCGAAGAGCGCTTGTTCCGCTTGCAGAAGCTGCTTCGCAAGTACGGGCCAACGACGGTGGAGTTGCTTGGGCACCGCGATGCAACAGCACGTGAGCTCGAAGGTCTAGAGGGAGCGACCGATCGCATCGCCGAACTCGAGAAGCAGAAGGCGTCGCTGCTCGCGGCAATTTCGCAACAGGTGCGGTTACTTTCAAAGGGGCGGCGTGACGCGGCAGAGCGACTCGCGGATGCCATAGGTAAGGAACTTGCCCAATTGGGAATGGGGCGCGCGCGAGTGCTCGTTGACGTTGCACCTGTACCGTCTCAAGGCGAGTCGGGTTTGACGGTCGATGGCGCAAAGCTCACGCGCCAAGGCATCGACCGCGTCGAGTTCTTGATCGCGCCCAATCGTGGCGAAGACCCCAAGCCTCTTCGCAAGATCGCGAGCGGTGGTGAACTATCGCGCGCGCTGCTTGCTCTCAAACGCGTGCTCGCAGACCGCGGCCCCGCCGGTCTCTATGTGTTCGATGAGGTTGACGCTGGCGTGAGCGGTGCGATCGCCGAGGTGATCGGGCACGCGATTGCAGACATTGGCAAGCATCGCCAAGTGCTGTGCATCACGCACTTGCCGCAGATCGCAGCGCTCGCGGGCGCGCACTTTGTGGTCGGCAAGGCCGAACGTGGTGGGCGGACGTTCACGCAGGTTCGTGCGCTTGCGCCGAAGGAGCGGGTCGAAGAAATCGCACGCATGCTTGGCGGCGTGAAGGTGAGTGAGGCGACGCGCAAGGCGGCGGCGGAGATGCTCTGCGCCTCTACGACATAAGAAACACAGCTGACGCGTTCTCCGAGTTTCTCAGCGCCGACGCACGCGCGGTGAGAACTTCGTAACCTTTCTTCGTCACCAGAATCGTGTGCTCAAACTGCGCCGAAAGTGAACCATCAAGGGTGCGGACAGTCCACTTGTCTGACGGATCGACTTTGACCGCGTAGCTCCCCAAGTTGACCATTGGCTCGATGGTGAACGTCATGCCGGCTTTCATGCGGTCGCCGGTGTTCTTGCGGCCATAGTGTTTCACTTGCGGGTCTTCGTGAAAGCGGCGGCCGATGCCGTGGCCGACGAAGTCGCGAACGACGCTGCAGCCTTCGCTCTCGACGTACTCTTGAATGGCTTGGCCGATGTCGCCGAGGTAAGCGCCTTCGCGCACTTGCGCGATCCCAAGCTCAAGCGATCGCCGTGCGATCTCCGTGACGTGGCGGGCTTCGGGGCTTGGCGTGCCGACGTAGAACGTGGCCGATGTGTCGCCGTAGAAGCCATTGTAGGCCGTCGTGACGTCGACGTTAATAATGTCACCAGGTCTGATGACTTCTGGGCCCGGGATGCCGTGACAAACGACGTCGTTGATCGACGTGCAGACGCTTTTTGGAAAGCCGCGGTAGTTCAGCGGTGCGGGCCTTGCGTCTCTCGCCAGGGTGTCTTCATGAACGAGCTTGTTGATGTCGTTGGTTGACATCCCAGCGGTGATCCTCTCACCGACCATGAGCAGCGTTTCGGCCGCCATGCGTCCAACCACGCGCATCGCTTCGATGTCGCGCGCGTTCTTGATGTCAATGCCCACGTCTCTTGCTCCTGCTGATGCTCAAATGATGCGACGGTAAAGAAAGTTTACTTTGCAAAACCCATGACCGCGGCGCTCTCCGTGACGGCTTTTTTAATGTCTTCGGCGTCCTGCGTGATGTGAAAGTGAAGTTCTTGGTCGCCGTCGGCGCGCACGTAAGCCCGCAAAAAGACGATAAATGACATGCCGACCAACCGGCCGTTGAAATTGCGAAGCACACCTACGGCGCCGCTTCGTCGATCGATGTCGAGCGTGAACGTTTGGCTGGGCGGGTGACTGCCAGTGAGCTTTTCGAGCGTCTTGAGGCTCACTTGGTACGCAGTGCCGGTGTCTTCCTCCCTCGCAGTGACCGTTGTGACGCGCGCGCGCACGACCGCATCGGCGGTGTCGACGCGCTCTTTGAACTTGGGGTTGTGAAGCGGATGGTCGGGCGTCTCGAGTTCGAGGCCCACCGCGCGGGGTTCAATCCCGTCGTCGAACAGCTCGGCTTCATGGCCAATGTACGTTGGCAAAGGACGCTTTGGAGCGACCGCATCACCACCCGGGCCACACCCGATTGGGCCACCGAACAAGAGGCAAAACGGCAGGAAAAGGACCGGCCATCGACGCAATCTTAGGGGGGCGGTTGAAGTGAGGTGGGTCGTCGACATGCGGTACTCTCTTCATTAGGGCTTGTTGAGGCCTTCCAGCCATGGAAAAAGCGTGGGAGATGTCACAAACGATCGCGGGATCGGAACAACTGTTTGGAGCGATGCCATGACAAGACGTGGGATATGGGCTGTTTCGGGCGTTTCGGCTGTTGCAGCTGTTGCAGTAGGCCTTGCGGTGATCGGTGGTTGCAACGCACCACCCCCAAAATCGCCCGAAGTCGAGCGACAAATTGATCCTGAATTGCTCAAGGCAACGGAGACGAGCCGCATCACCAAGGGCTCGCTCAAATCGAAGTTTGCGCCGTTGCTGGACGATTTGAGTTGGGGCTTCACCCAAAAGCAGGTGACGGCGGTCTATGCGTCGACCGGCGGCCTGTTCGATCGCGACTACGCGAAGATCACACAAGGCGTCGAACCAGGCGTGCGCCTAAAGGCCCTCGAAGTGGAGCGCGACAATTACAAGCGCACCTTTGCGGAAAGCGCGATTTCTTTTCTCGACACGCCCAACGGCTACGATGCGACGCCGCTCAAGGGCGAGTACACGTATCGCAATGGCGAGTCGCTCCAGCACACCTTTTTCGGGGGCGGAAAGCGTTACTTTTTCTTCTTCGGCGACCACGCGACCACGCGCCTCTGGAAGGTGATCGTTGAGGTGCCACTGACAGCCGGCGCACCTCTCGGGGACACCATCGAGAAGGTTCGCTTGAGCATTGGCAAGCTTGTGGGTGAAGAGCCCGCCAAGCCAACCGAGCCACCCGCTCCGAAGAACGAGTGGCACGATGGAGACACCCACGTTCGTCTGAGAGAGCCAGAGCCGGGCAAGCTATGGCTCGTGCTCGAAGATGCGGTCACGCTTCAGAGTCTCGCAACGTTCCGCAAAAACAAGGACGGAGCCGCAGGGCTCGATCCAGAAGTTGCGGCCGCGACGAAGAATGGCGTGAGCGATCCCACTGCAGGCAATGCAAAGCTGATCGAGGGCGACCCGAAGGCCAAAGATCCAAAGGGCAAGAAGCCGAAGAAGCCGGCCCCGAAGAAGCCCGCGTCAAAGTGATGACGTTTTGCCCGTTGCGTGCACAGAACCCTCGGGCGGCTTCCAGCCGGACGTGACGATGAGCGTTGCGTTGGGCAGCACCCTGCGCAGCACTGGCAGGAAGACGTGATCGGCCGCAAATGGCACGCCGGGACAGCCCGCGTACGTGCCGGTCACGTGGAGGTGAATCTCGTCTTCGCTCGCCGCAACGACGAACAGCGCTCCGCCGTCTGCCTCCACGAGAGGCGCCAGCAATCGCGTACAGACGTCGACAACCTTTGAAAGCTCGGGATTCACCGCCGCAAAGCTTACTCGGTTTACCCGAGGGCGCGCTACGATGCTCTCCGATGCGGTTTCGACTTCGGTACGGACGCCACGAGTTCGACTTGCCGCTTGGAACGACCCACCTCGGGCGAAGCGTCGATTGTCAGGTGACCCTCGATGACCCGCAGGTGTCGAGGCGCCATGCTGCGTTAATTGTGGACGAAGCGGGCGCGCGCATTGCCAATCTCGGGAGTCGAAATGGCGTCACTGTGGATGGCGTGCAGGTGCTCGAGCCCGCGTTGCTCAGCCACGGCGTGACGATTGCCATTGGAAGCGAACGCCTGGTTTTCTTGGTCGTCGATGACGAGTAATGATAAAGAACGCCGCTCAGCAGCGGCTGGCAACCGAGTCAATGCGCTTTCGACTGCGATATCAACAACACGACTATGAGCTGCCTGAAGGGCAGTTTGCGGTAGGTCGTAACTCGAGCTGCCAACTGGCTGTTGACGACCCGCTTGTTTCCAGGCGACACGCGATTTTAACGGTGCAGCGAGACCGCATTTTTCTCGAAGACCTTCAGAGCCGAAATGGCGTCCTCGTCAATGGCCGGCGCATCAGTGGCTCGGTTGAGGTCAAGCCTGGCGATCGCGTCATGATCGGCGCGCAAGAACTCACGCTTCACGGCAGCAGGGAGCGCGACACCCCGGCGGCCCATCCGTCGCAAGCGGGAAATCGCACCTTGCCTCGCGTCGTGATTGCTCTACCGGCGGACGAACCGGGTAGCGAAACCGACGAGTTCGAGCCAAGCATGATTCGTCGCGCCGATTCGCTTGTGCTCCTCGGTAGCGTTGCCGAGAAGGCGCTCGCGATGGGCCGCGCCGACGAGGCCGAGCGCATTTTGGCTTCGGCGCTTGCCGACGTGATTGAGGCGAGCCGGTCAGGAAAGAAAGTGACCACGTCGCTCTGCGATATGGCCGCGCGATTTTCAGCGCGACTTGCGACGGCGACCGGGAAGGGTGCGTGGGCTGACTACGTGATTGAGCTTTATTCCGCACAGGCCCGGCCGGCGCCGGCTCCCGTGATCGACGAGCTCTACCACGCGTTCCGCAAGGTGAACGCGGTCGACTTGCGCAAGCTGCGTGAGTACATCGCGCAGATGCGGGAGCGCTCGGCGGCGTTTGGCCCGGCGGATCGGTTCTTGGTGCAGCGGATTGAGGGGCTCGAGCGGTTGGCGGCTTCGCGTTGAGTTCCTGGCAGCTTGTGGCCAAGAGCGCTTCAGCTCACTTCAGACTCCGTTGCCAAGCCAAGTTCATGCTCGCGGCTTCCGCAATCACCTCGCGCAGCTCGTCATCAACGACGTCGCTGATCGCGATGCCGAGCGGCTCATCGAGCTTCATGCCTTCGATCACAGGTCGCGGCACCATCTGGATGCTGGGACGGATCGCGTAGCTTGGTTGACCCACACGGAATCGCATCTTCTCGGCGGCGATGCCGCGCTGGCCGAGGCGTTCGAGCAAAGTGATCGACAAGAGTGACAATTCCTGTGCCCACGCGCTCGACTGGACGCGGACCAGCAATTCACCCCGTTCAAGGCCAATCGGCTCACTTCGCCTCGCGATCGCGGGGCCGACGCAATCGCGCCACACCTCGAGCGGGAAGGGCGGTGGCCTAGGGGCGAAGCGCTGCTCGCCGGCGCGCACGACGACCGTATCGATGCGCTCGGGCGCCTTCAGCTTCGACCTGCGCCAGGACTTCTTCTTCACTGCGCCTCAGAACAGGCGGAAGTACTTTGCTGCGCAAGTGTCATTTTCCCACACTTCGACACGCGCAACCTTGATGCGCTCACTGTCGAGTTTTGCGGCGAGGTTGTCTGCAACGACGTGAGCAATGTTTTCAGCGGTCGGATTGAGATCGTCGAACGGCGCGATTTCATTGAGAAAAACGTGTTCGTAGGGCTCGACGAGGTCACGTAGGACTTTCCCGAATTCGTTGAAGTCCATGACCCAGCCGCTCGCATCGAGTGCGGTCGCGCGAAGCGTCGCCTTGATGCGCCAATTGTGGCCGTGCAGCCGCTCGCCCTCACCGGGGGCGAATCGAAGTTGGTGTGCCGCTGCGACTACGGTTTCTTGACTGATTTCCCACATCACGAACCTCGAGGCCAATCCTAGACCGGGGCTGTAGCACGGCCCCTTGCGCATGTCAGAGGCGGAACGTCAGTCGAGCGTTGCGACGTTCGGTGCACTTGGCAGCAGGCGCAGCTCTTCTCCGGTCGCCTCGGGCTGCACAAACGCGCCGCGCGCATCCGTCCAACCGCTCCGAATGAACCCGTTCTGCGTCTGTACGCTAAAGGGGTAGTCGCGGAGAAGCGTACGAGCGCTGCCATAGACGAAGACGAGGGCAACGTTCGCTTGCGTTCGTCGGGCAGGTGAACAGCGCGCAGCACTCTCGTCGCGTTCACGCAGCTCGGCACACCCATCCGCGCCAAGTGCGTTTGCTGCGGCTAATTGTAACCACTGTGGTTGCACTTTAGCGAAGGCGGCTTGCGCGGCTGCGCACTTGCCTCCGATGAGTCCAAGACCGGCGAGGGCGTTGGCCTTGACGTAGGGGCTGCCGGTGGTTGCCCAGCTGCAGAGCGTTGTCGCGGTGTTTGCTTCAGGCCCGGCAAGGTGTGCGAAGGCCATCACCGCATTGGCCGCAGCGGCCGGGTCGTCTCGCTTGGCGAGCTCCGCTAGGCGCGGAAGATCGCTCGCATCACCTAACGAAGCGAGCTGCCAGGCGGCATGCGCGCGCACTGCGGGGTCGGCATCATTGAGTAGCGATCGCGCGAGGCTTGTCGTCGCGTTCGACTTTGCCCACGGTGCTTGTGTGAGCGTTCTGCGATCGGTGGCGACGTCAGTTTGCAATCGACGCGCGAGGTCGCCGGGGGTCGCGAGAGCCGCGAGTTCGAGCCATGCGGCACGCTCGGCGCCATGCACATGCGCAAGCGCTTCGTCGAGGTTTGGCGGACTCGCACCGCGTGAAACTGCGCCGGCGAGGGCGCTGAGGGCAGTTGTGCGATCGAGACTTGGTTCGTGGTTCAGAAGCTTGACGATGTACTTCGCAGCCTCGATCGACGCGGTTCTCCGCAGTGCCCCCGCCGCAGCGATCCGGATCTCAGGCGTGCGATGCCGGAGCAGGGAGGTGAGTGCATCAACTGCCCTTGGGGACGTCACGTACGCGAGGCCTTCTGTCGCTGCGATCGCGAGGCGCGGGTCGTCGTGCACAAGAAAGATCCGCAGCGTGTCGATCGCGCGCTCGGCCCGCGTCATGCCGAGCAGGCGGAGCAGTCCCGCAAGCTCGAGTGGAGCGCCAGTCGCCAGTGCAATAGCGGCGAGAAGGGGTTCAACCGCTCGGCCGTCGCGTCCCGCAGCGGACAGTCCCGCGGAGGCAGCTGCCCGGGCCGCGCTGCGAACTGCTGGGCGGCTGTCTCGAAGTGCGGCAAGCCCTGCGAGCAGTGCGGCCTCTCCGCCCGTGCGCGAAAGGCCATCGAGCCCCACGGCGGAGTCGATGCGTTCGCGGCGCAGGGCATCGGCGAGCAGCGCACCGTTCGCGTTAGGCATCCGCGCGAGAACCCACGCGGCGGCGGTCGCGGACCAAAATGTGCCCGACGAGAGGACGTTTTCAAGTGGTAAACGTGCTTTATCACCCGCAGAAAGGAGTGCGCGCTTGATCGGAGTCTCTTCGAGGCCAGCGCGGTCACTGCGACCGACTTCAGCGATGAGCGCAGAGACGGCCTCTGGAGTTGCGATGCGACCCAGTGCGAGCGTCGCCGCGCGCACGGTTGCGGGCTGTCGGCTAGGCAAGAGTGCGATGAGGGCGCTGGTGGCAATCTCTGCGCGCAAGACTCCGAGGCTTCGTGCGGACTCTCGGACAACGTCGGCCGATGAATCGCGAAGGCCAAGCACGAGCACGGAGGCCGCCCGCTTGTCACCCAGCTCACCCAACGATCGAGCGACCGTCAGGCGCACGTCCACGTTGCTGTCTTGGAGCTTGCCGGCGATCGCACCCACTGCCCTCGAACCACGGTGTTCGGCGAGTAACGCGATTGCGCGCGCGCGTACGTTTGGCGCGGCATCGTCAACGTGAGCGGCCACGGCTGCGCTTGCTTCGTCGTCGTCGGACCATACGGCGAGGGCTGTCAATGCAGCGATGCGAACCTCCGCGTCGGAGTCGCCCGCAAGGCGCACAAGTGCGGAGAGATGCGTGGTCGCCTTGGTGAGGCCGATAACAGCGCACGCGTGGTTGCGAATGCGCGCATCGGTCGAGCGTGTGGCGTCGAGCGCGTAGGGTACCGCGCTGATCACATGATGAACTGCGGCCAAACGCAACGCTTCTGCGCGAACTTCGACCGTCGCGTCTTCCAGAGCCACTCGTAGTGCACGCTCGATGTGTGCCCGTTGTTTGCTCAGCGTGCGCAGAGCCGAAAGACGGGTGCCTGCGTCACCATTTTCGAGGCTCGCGAAGAGAGCGACTTCGCCTCCTGGCCAGCTGAGTGCGTAGGCGGACGGCGGCAATGACATTCCGGCTACGCAAGCGAGCGCTAGCGCGGCGATTGCGAGTGAGGTGCGGCGCACGCCCCAAGCGTATCAAAAAGCGACGCGAACGTGGCGGCTACAAAAGGCCTGTTCGTCGTCGAACGATCCAATGCGCTCCGGCAAGCGTTGCCGCTGCGAGAGCCCACACCCATGCAGGCAGCAGGGGAAGGTCGCGCCGCATCGTCGTGAGGACTTTCGCCTCTGGCAGCGGGATGCGCTTCACGTCTCGCGCCGACACTGAGACGCCTCGTGCGGCGTCGGCAATCGCCCTCATGTGCTCGGGCGCGGGGCGCGGGTCCGCCCACTCTTGGCCACCGACTTCGCATGCGAAGTCGCGGCGCACGGTTGTCGTGTTCCCAAATCGCGCGCGCGCTGAGTAGCCACCCGCTGGCATGGCGTCGAACGTGATACGCGCCCCACCTTCACCAGAGGCGGTCGCAATTTCGCGGTGGAGAGGCTTTGTCGAACCGTCAAGCTGCTGAACATCAATCGTAATTGTCGACGCTTCTTTTGGCGCGAGGCCAGGCAGTGCCCGAAGCTCCAGATGTACTGGCTCCCCAGCCACACATTCTTCTGCGAGCTCGATTTGCACAGGCTCGTAACGAGGATCGCGCATGAGCCATCCGAGAAGTCCATCCCAGAGCGCGGCTGTTGCACGGCCACCAGATCGCAAACCGAACGTCGAAAACCCAAGGAGCCAGCCGCCGTCGATGCCCAACGCAACGCTGCGGCCGTTGCCTACTTCACCTATTGCCAAGACAGGCATCGGCTTGCCGTCTCGGGTTCGGCGCGAAGGATGCGTCCAAAGAGCGCTTGCCCCAGGACGCAGGGCGCCAAGCACATTGGTTCCAGGCATTGACGGCAATTCGTCACCGCTTAAACTTCGAAGTGGCCCAAGCAGCGGGGCCGCGCGGCCTTCGTCGCTCCATGTGGGAACGAAGCTGTCGACGTCAGCTGCCGCAGCTTGGCTCCCGCTTTCTAGGCCTACAGGGAGCACGCTTGCGAGGGCCGTCCCCGCGTATCCACCCGCGACAAAGGAGTTTGGCCCGCCGACCATGACGAGGCCGCCACCATTATTGACGTACGCCGCGATCGCCGGAAGGTGGCGGTCGAGTCCATAGGGCTGTGCGTCGAAGTCTTGAAAGATAATGGCGTCGAACGACGCAAGGTGCTGCGTGAAGAGCTCATCGACCGGAAATGGAATGAGCGAGAGCTCGTGGTCCCTCGCGTTCGCGTTGTCGCTGTGTGTGCGTAAGATGAAGAAGGCGACCGTGTCGATCGATGCGTTCGATTTAAGCCACTCGCGCACCGCCTTGACGTCGTGTGTCGGGCGACCTGCGACGTGCAACACGCGCACGCGTTCGCGTGTAACCCGCACCGGGAAAAGGCGCCTGTTATTCTCGGGAATTGAGTCGCCTGCGGGGGCGGCGATGCTCACCTCGAGAACGTGGTGCCCAACCGTGTCGAGCGTCACGTTCATCTCGACCAGCGCGGTCTCTCCGCTTACTTTGGCGACACCTCGGCTGAGGTCCCGCGCGGAACCATGGTCGCGAAGCTCGCGCACGCGCAACTCGAGGTCGCCGCAGGAGAGTCCGCCCGTGCAGCCCACTTCGACCCGCAGAGGCACAGGTACGTGCGCGACTGCCGTCGACGCAAGACTCACCGAACGAATGTGCGCGTCCTTGGGTGCATCATCAACAACATTGACGGTGTGGATAGGAATCCCGAAAGCCTTGAAACGCGTGGCGAGGGCATCTCGGCTCGTGCCTGGGACTGGCGTGTCGAGGCGTCCGTCCGAGATCACGACCAGCGCGTCACTGCGTTCGCGCGTCTCAAGCCAAGTGAGTGCGGGATCGAGTTGGCTTGTTGGGTGCACAGCGGTCAAGGTTGTTGACCATGGCTCGGGCTCCTTCCTCCCGAACGCGAAAGCACGCACCTCGGCTTTCCCTTTAGCGGCGTCGGCGAGCGCCGCCACCGCGCGCTGGGCTTCGGAAAAACGTGTTCCCTCATTGCCGGGGAGCGCCATCGAGCGCGACGCATCGATCAGCACCGTGACGGTGGGAAGCGACCTTACCTCGTGGGTCTGCACACGCTCGGGTCTCACGATCGCGAGGAGAAGGGCAACGATGGCGGCCACGCCAGAGGCAAGAACAGCCTTGCCAGAGCGTGTGCGCCACACCTCAAGAACGAGGAGCCCCGCCGCGAGTGCCCCCACTCCACAAGCGGCCCACCCCAGCCAGGTGGGTGCGGCGACAGAAAGATGCTCGCTCATGGCGTGGGTGTGAGTCCGCGTCTTCGCATAAGGAAGGGCGCATGGACTTGGTCATCCTTGTAATTCGAGCACAGGACATACATCGAAATGTTGACGAGTAGGCGCACCGCCCGCTCGCGCTGGGGCTCGCCGCCAGTCAAGCTGCTTTCCCATCCTCCGTTCGGCGACTTCGCGATGGCTCCGGTAATATCGTGACTGCTGAAGATCACTTTGATCTTGCCTGAACGTGCGAGAACCTCGAGCGGCTTCGTATTGTTGGAGCGGCCTTCCGGTCGTTGCACGAGATAGAACGTCTTGAAGAGCACGTGATCGGCAGCGAGCGGACTTGGGGCCATGTCGGGCAACACGCGTGCAAGCTCGCGTCTTGCGTAGTCGCCGAAGGCGCCAGGGCCTGTCTCGTTTGGCGCCGCGTCATCGACGAACAGGATGCCGCCGAGGGCGAAGAAGCGTCGCAGGTTGGCGACCTCTGCTCGCGAGAGCGGCGGCAGCTGGCGATTGTCACTCCAATACGCGAACGGGACGTCAAACAGTGCGTCATCGCTGGCGCGCACTTCACGCGGCTTTGGCCGGGCGGGCGCGCTTGTCCGATTCGTCAATTCCGTTGCCCAAAGCGCGAGAGCCGACATGCGCCTCGACCCCGCCTGGTCACCCACAAGAAGGGGGCGAGCCTCGAATGCCCCAACGTCGCCGAACGCGTGCGCCGCGCTCGGTATACTTGCGAACCAAGCAAGCGACAGCGCGCTGGCTACTCGAAGAACTCGACGTGCCATTCGTTTCCTTCGCGCCGAAGCTTGACAAAGTGACCACCCGGGATTCGGACTTTTGCGGTGTCTCCGTTTTCGACGATCGGCAGCGATTCAGGGTGAGCGAGGCCCGTTGCGAGCGACCGCAACATGTCCTCCATCATGCGGCGCGCCTTCGGACTCAGTACGCGCAGAAGGGCGGGATAACTCCGCCTCGAAAGTGCGCGACGAAGTTCGGCGATTGCTTGATTGGGGCTTGCGGACCCGCCAGGAAGCGTACCCACCGAGCCTATTTGGAACTGCCCATGTTCCAAATCAAGCGTAACCTTCTCGCCATCTTCGAACTCGATCTGGGCGGTTGCCTCCGTGATAGCACTGCGTCCACCGAACTTTGCCGCCGCGTCGCGGAGCTCGGCGCTGTTCTCACGAACGAGCGACGACACGTCGCTCACGCTGAGGCGAACGCGATCATGCTCGGAGAGTAGTGAGTGGAGCGTCTTGTGGTCGCCGCGCTTCGTTGCGCCGATGTACGCATCAATTGTTTTCTGTGGCGAGGGCAAGGTGGCTCCGCCGCATCCGGCCAAAGCGATGAGAGCGGCGATGACGCATACACCGCAGGAAAGAAAGGTCCTCATTCATGAACCTCCCGTGCGATCTCCACCTTCAGATCGTACACGTCTCTCAGCAGTTCGGACTTGGCGAGCACGGTCCACTCTTCAAGTTCACGGTCGCCTTCTCCGCTCAAGAAGAGCAGCACGCGGCCCTTTGCACGATCGATCGCAGCGCGCGCGGTCGTGATCTTACCCAGGTGCTCTCGGTCGAAAGCATCTGCGATGCGCAAGATGGCCGCAAGCCCGCGCACCTTCCCGCGCGCTTCTTTGTCGAGGTCGCGAAAGTTCGGATGTGCGGCGTCGGGTGGGCTCTTGCGGTGGTACCGGGCGATGTTTGCGACGACAGCGCGTTCGTCACGCGAGAGGCCCATGATGTCGGAGTGCTGGATCAAGTAGTAGCTGTGCTTGTGGTGAGCATCGTAACGAACGTAGTCACCAATGTCGTGAATCAGTGCGGCTGCGCGCAAGAGGAGGCGTTCGCGATCTCCGAACGCGTGGACCGGCTGCAAGTCGTCGAAAAGTTGCGAGGCGAACTTTGATACACGACGCCCGTGCGGTTCATCGAATGCGTAGCGGCGCCCGAGTTTGAGGCACGAAGCAATGACCGCTTCGGCTTCGCCCGCGGTGTCCCAAACATCGAAGAACTTGTCGACGAGTTCCTCCAAGATGCCCGCGGTGAGCCCAACGCCGGGCGCACTGATGGCGGGGTGGGCGAGGGACGTGGCAACGTGATCGAAGATAGCTGCCGCGGGAACGATCGTGTCCGCACGGTCGGGGCGCAGGTTGAAGGTGTCTCGGCGTTCGGCGGCCGTCAGTGCCGAGAGCCGCTTGCGAAGAACTTGCATCGCAGCGACGTCGATCATTCGTTCGTAGCCGGGCGTGACATCTTTTGGTGGGCAAAGGTCCGCGAGCGTTTCGACGTTGCCACCGGTGCCGACGATAACGTCAATCTTCTTTCCGACCAACTCTGCAAGGACCGAAGCCAGAGACCGGTCGATGGCCTCATCGAGCAGTCGTGTCCGCCGCTCATTGACCGTCTTTGAGTCGCGCAGATAGGTATCAATGAGTCTTACGGTGCCGATAGGTAAGGATGTTGACAGTACATGGTCGCCGTGGTCGAGGAGCGTGAGTTCGGTTGAGCCACCTCCGACATCGACAAGCAGGGCGCTGATCTCCGACGTTGGCAGCTTGCGTCGTACAGCGAGCTGAATCAGCCGCGCCTCTTCGGTCCCCTCGATGACTTCGAGCTCAATGCCTGCCTCTCGGCGAGCGCGCTCAGCGAGCGTTGCCCCATTTTTTGCCTCGCGAACCGCGCTTGTAGCGACCGCTCGGTAGACGTCGACGTTTGCGTTGTCGATGACGTTGCGAAACTCACGCAATGCGGCGCACGCTTGGCCAATCGAGTTTGGGCTCAGCTTACCCGAAACGAAAACGTCGCTTCCGAGTCGGACGGCCGCGCGTTCGGCCGCGATATCGGTCCAGGCCGGGGCGCGCTCTGGCGCTTGGGGTGATGGCGGCAGGAGATCAAGTTGCGGACTGCTCAGGGGACGACGTGGCGCACTCGCCTCGATGATGCGCAGGCGAAGAGCGTTCGAGCCAACGTCGATGGCGGCGAAGCGGGGCATCGTAACTATAAGCGTGTATCACGCATCGCGGACCTTGAGGAAACGCGTCTCGCCATGTCTGCCTACTCGGGCCCCTCGCGACCAAGCAGGTGAAGAGCGGCGCTGCACACGACCCAAGCGGCGATCAAGCCGACGCTTGAGGAAAAACGCTTCGACGTCGTCGTGCCTGCGTCGAGGAGACAGAGCACCGCGAGGGTTGCTCCCAACGCGAATAGGGCTGCTGGCTTTGGCAACCTCATGGCTCGCTATGCAGGACGGTGATGGCAACGTCGTCGCCGAGTTTGGGCAACATCGCGGTTGCGTAGGAAAATTTGCGATCGGTGATCGTCAAGTTGCCAGACGAATTCGTTTTTGCCTTGCCAAAGATACCTTCGGCTTTGAGTGCGTCGACGTTGACTGTGGGCACTTTGGGAGCTGGGTACAGGTCTGTCGGCGTTGCGAGGACGACGTAGAAGACGGGTAGAATGTCGTTGCCCTTGGTCGCGCTGCGCGCGCGCACTGCCCAGTGATTCTTGAGGGCCTCTTGCAACCTGTACGCGTATTCGGCCAGCGAAAGCCCGGTAACAAAGTAACCGTTGATGCTGCCTTTAGTGTCGCGAATTGCAGAGGCCGCGAGGTAGGCGCTCTCGTGCTGGCCCCGCCTCTCGCGAGGGTAGAGGTTGCCGTAGACGGGCTGGGTCTTTGCTCCCGACAAGAGGCGATCGGTGCCTTGGCCAAGAGCGTGGCCGGCGTAAGGATCTTTCTCGGCGTCCGTCGCGATCCACTGGCCATCGAGGTTGACGATGCCGAACACGACGGTTTTCGCGCTGTTGAGGTCGAGTACCTGCCGCCGCACGGTTGCGATTTCTTTTGCCGACTGGGTTGCGAGATTGTCGGAGCTGAGCCGTTTGGCCCCCTCAGGCAGTCCGCGTTCTATCTCCGCGACGTCCGCTGCACATGTATCGACAAGTAGCTTGACTTCTTCGCGGGCGAACCGTTCGTTGGTCCCGCCGTCTGATTTGGTGCAGGCGACCGCCGTCGCGATGAGCCCAAAAGCGAAATAGCCCCTCATGTCCACGACGATAGCAGGCGACAGCGGGGCGATTCGGTATAACCCTGCCAGAGGTGTCCTACGCGTTTCATCCGCACGTCGAGCGCTGGTTTCAGGCACGTTTCGCGGGCCCGACGGATGTGCAGCGCCTTGGGTGGGCCGAGATTGCCACCGGTCGTGATGTGCTTCTCGCTGCCCCAACTGGCTCCGGCAAGACGCTTGCGGCCTTTCTCTACTCGATTCATCGGCTAGTTTCGCTTGCTGCAACCGATGCGATCGAGGATCGCACGTACGTCATCTATGTGTCACCGCTGAAGGCGCTGAGCAACGACATCGAAAAGAACCTTCGGGGCCCGCTGGCTGAGATCGAGGCGCTCGCGAAAGAGGAGGGCGCAGCGCTCGCGCCGCTTCGCATCGCAGTTCGCACCGGTGACACACCCAGTCGTGAGCGACAGCTGCAACTGAAAAAGCCGCCGCATATTTTGATCACCACGCCAGAGTCGCTCTACCTGCTTCTCACCGCCGAGAAGAGTCGCGCGATGCTCGCGCAGGCCGACACGGTGATCGTCGACGAGATTCACGCCGTTGCGGGAGACAAGCGAGGGGCGCATCTTGCGCTCACGCTCGAGCGCCTCGACCTCTTGGCGGGCAAGAAATTGCAGCGAATCGGCCTCTCGGCGACCCAGAAGCCTATTGAGACCATTGCGCATCTCCTCGTTGGATCAGGTCGCGCCAAGAAAGATGGATCGCCTGCGATTGTCGATCAAGGGCACAAGCGCGACCTCGACCTGTCGGTAGAAGTGCCCGATCAAGACTTGGTGCATGTTGCAAGTCACGAGATGCGCAACGAAGTTTACGATCGCCTCGTTGATCTCATCGGGCAGCACCGCACCACGATCGTATTCGTCAACACGCGCCGTTTGGTCGAGCGTGTCTCTCACGCGCTCGGCGAACGCATCGGTCACGATAAAGTCGGAGCGCATCACGGAAGCCTCTCGCGCGAGGCGCGCTTCAAAGCAGAGCAAGCGCTCAAGACGGGTGAGCTACCCGTGATGATCGCGACCGCGTCGCTCGAACTCGGGATTGACGTTGGGTACGTCGATCTTGTGCTCCACATCGGCGCGCCGCGATCGCTTGCGTCGCTTCTGCAACGCGTCGGACGATCGGGGCATTTTTTGGGAGGGCAGCCGAAGGGCATTCTCTTTCCACTGACGCGTGACGACTTGATGCAGTCGGTTGCAGCCGTGCGCAGCATTTTCAGGGGTGAGCTCGATGAGCTCGCGGTGCCTAAGGGTGCGATCGACATCCTTGCGCAGCAGATCGTGGCGACCGTTGCCAGCCAAGAGATGGCCGTGGACGATCTTTGGAAGTGGGCGACTCGGGCCTATCCGTATCGGGCGCTCCGGCGTGAGGAATTCGATGCGGTTCTCGAGATGCTCTCCGAGGGCATCTCCACGCGGCGCGGCCGTCGCTCGGCATACGTTCATTACGATCGTGTGAATGGCAAGTTGCGCGGTCGTCGCGGTGCGAGACTCGCTGCGATCACCGGTGGGGGTGCCATCCCTGACATGGCCGACTACGAGGTCGTCAAGGACCCTGAAGGTGCAGTGATTGGCAAAGTGCACGAGGACTTTGCAATCGAAAGCGTGCCAGGCGACGTCTTCTTGCTCGGCAATCATGCGTGGAAGGTTCGCCGCGTTGAGGCAGGTCGCGTTCGAGTGGAGGACGCGAGCGGAAAAGCGCCGACGATTCCGTTTTGGGTCGGCGAAGCGCCTGCACGCACGATGGAGCTATCTGCCGCCGTCGGTGCGCTCCGTGAAGACATTATTAAGAACGTTGACGAGAGCGGTGAGACTCAGTCCGCGTCCTGGCTTGCGCAAGAGGGCCACGTTTCGAAGTCTGGCGCGGAGCAGTTGGTTCGGTATATTGACGAAAGTCGCCGAACGCTAGGGGCCATACCAACGCAGCGTCGCGTGATTGCGGAGCGCTTTTTTGACGAGGCGGGTGGCATGCAGCTCGTGCTCCACACGCCGTTCGGTGGACGCATCAACCGCGCGATGGGGCTCGCGTTGCGAAAGCGTTTCTGTGTCTCGTTCGATTTCGAACTGCAGGCGGCGGCGACCGATGATGGTGTCGTGCTCTCGCTCGGTGAGTCGCACAGTTTTCCACTTGAGAACGTGTTCGCAATGTTGCGACCGAATCGGGTGCGCGAAGACTTGATTCAGGCCGTGCTGCAATCACCGATGTTTACCAATCGGTGGCGTTGGAATGCGACGCGGTCGCTGGCGCTCTTGCGTTTCAATAGTGGGAAAAAGGTGCCAATCGCTCTCCAGCGTATGCGTGCCGAGGACCTGATGGCGGCTGTGTTCCCAGAGCAGATCGCCTGTGGTGACAATCACGCCGGGCCGATTGAAGTGCCCGACCATCCGCTCGTGAACGAGACAGTTGAGAACTGTCTGCACGAGGCCATGGACATCGACGGTTTCGTCAACGTACTTCACCAAATGGAGCGTGGTGAGATCGAGATGATTGCGATTGAAACCCCCGCGCCGTCGGCACTGTCGCACGAAATCCTCAACGCGAATCCGTACGCGTTCCTTGACGACGCCCCGCTCGAGGAACGTCGCGCGCGGGCAGTTTCATTGCGCCGTGTCGACCCCGAGCTTGCGGCTGGAATGGGCGCACTCGACCAAGAGGCCATCGCCGAGGTGCGTCGCCAGGCGTGGCCTGATGTCCGCGATGCCGACGAAGTGCACGATGCGTTGTTGTCGCTTGGCCTTCTGCCGTCGGCCGAGACAGGTGGGTGGGGCGAACATCTCACCGCGCTCACATCCGAAGGTCGCGTGAAGTCGCTCGAACAAAACGGTCGCAGTTACTTCGTAGCGACGGAGCGGTTTGAGAAGGTTCAGAAACCTGACTACTTGCTCATCATTGTTCGCGGATGGATGGACGCGAGCGGTCCGACGACGGCGTCGCTGCTTGCTGCTCGTCTCGGGTTCGAGCGTGATGACGTGGAGGCAGCGCTCATTCGACTCGAGGGAGCGGGCAACGTGATGCGCGGTTACTACACCCAGCCGAAGCAAGACGAGATCGAGTGGTGCGAACGCGGTTTGCTTGCACGCATTCACCGCATGACGATCGGTCGTCTTCGAAGCGAGATCGCGGCCGTTTCGCAAGCCGAGTTCATGCGCTTCTTGTTTCGATGGAGCCACGTTGCGCCGGGCACAAAGTTGCACGGGCGGCACGGTATCGAGCGTGTCATCACTCAGTTGCAGGGCCTCGAATTGCCGGGCCCCGCATGGGAAATGAGCGTGTTGCCGGCCCGCATCGAAGACTACGACCCCACGGACCTCGAGCAACTCTGCTTGTCAGGTGAGATCATGTGGTGTCGCTTGCGTCTCGCTGATCTGCCTGAGGGCGACGATCGGAAGTTCCGTCGCCGGACGGCGCCGACACGGTCGGCATCACTCGCGTTCGTGCTTCGCGAGTCGCTGCCCGAGCTGCTTGAACAAGTTAAGACGCTTGATGATGTCATCAAGGCGCTGTCTCCCGCGTCACGTGAGGTCTATGAGTTTCTGGGCACGCGCGGCGCGTCGTTCCTTGCCGACATCGCGAGGCAGCTCCAGGCGCTTCCAACGCACATAGAAGAAGCGCTGTGGGAGCTCGTAGCGTCGGGCCTCGTGACAGGTGACGGCGTCGCCGGCCTTCGCACCTTGCTTCTCCCGGAGCAAAAGCGCCAGCCGAAGCCCCGGGCCCTTCGCGCTGTTATACCTGCAAGGCGTCTGATGCCGCTCGGCCGCTGGTCGCAACTCCGGTCAACGTTCGACGATCCACGCGCACAAGATGAGGATGCGCTTGCCCTCGCCCAGGCCAAGCGCCTTCTCACACGCTACGGTGTCCTCTTCCGAGAACTCTGCACGCGCGAGAGCTTGTGCGTCTCATGGCGAGCCATTCTCGTCGCACTTCGTCGCCTCGAAGCACGGGGCGAAATCCGAGGCGGCCGCTTCGTGGCAAGCTTCGTAGGCGAACAGTTCGCGCTTCCCGAAGCCGTCGAGGCGCTTCGTTCGACCCGCCGCGACAAGGCTTCATCCGAGGTCACGGTTATCTCTGCTGCGGACCCGCTGAACCTTGTCGGCATTATAACCGCGGGTGATCGCATCTCGCCGCTATCCGGCGACGTGATTGCGTTTCAAAATGGCGTGCCTATCGAGGTCGGCCCGCTGGGCGAAGTGCGCAGCCGCTTGCAGGCGCACGCTCAGGGGGCATGAGACCGAGGTACCAGAGGAGGGACTTGAACCCTCACGCCCGTAAGGACGGCGGATTTTGAATCCGCTGCGTCTGCCAATTCCGCCACTCTGGCCTGAGTGCGAGGCTACGTAACACCATCGTCGTGCACTTGGGAAGTACGTTTCCGATTTTGCCTAAGCGTGCTAATTCGTTTGGGCTCTTTATCAATCAAAGGAAATGAAGCAAATGGCTAGATCCCTACAAGAAGCAATTGGCTCGCTCGCATCTCAGTTTGCGAATGATCTGCTCGCAGCGCTCCGCAACGCGTCGCTTGAAGAGTTGTCCCATGTCACCGCCGATGCGCAAAAGAGTGCTTCGCGTCCGGGACGCCGTCGCGTTGAGAGTGAAGGCCCGCCCCCGAGGGCCAAACGCGCAAAATCGGGCCGGCTCTCGCGCAGAAGCGCTGACGACATCGGGTCGATGGTTGCCAATATCGTCAGCTTGCTTGACCGCCACCCAGAGGGAATGCGCGCCGAGCAAATTCGTTCAGCGCTCGGCGTCGATCCGCGCGAGTTGCCACGACCGCTTGCCGAGGCGTTGTCATCGCGGAAGGTATCGAAGGCGGGGCAAAAGCGAGCGACCACCTATTTCGCTAAAGGACATGCGCCA
>CAMBEV010000012.1 GCA_945865595.1 Nannocystis exedens
CATCGAGAAGGCCATGGCGAAGTAGACGTAGCCCTTCGGGACGTGGTGATCGAGGCCCTCTACGACGAGCGTGAACCCGATCATCAAGAGGAAGCTCAGCGCCAGCACCTTGATGCTCGGATGGCGATCGACAAAGCTGCTGATCGTGCTCGACGCCACGATCATGACCCCCGTGGCGACGAGAACCGCCGCCACCATGATGGGGAGGCGGTCGACTGTGCCCACCGCCGTGATCACCGAGTCGAGCGAGAAGACGACGTCGAGCAGAAGGATCTGGAAGATCACGGAGGCGAACGACGCACGCACCTTCTTCGACGCATGCCCCACCTCGCCCTCGAGCTTCTGGTGGATCTCGTGGGTGCTCTTGCCGATCAGGAAGATGCCGCCCAGGACCAGGATGAGATCGCGCCCGCTGAGCTCGTGACCGAAGAGCGCGACGATCGGCTCGGTCAGCTTCACGAGCCAGCTCAGCGACATAAGCAACAGGACGCGCGTGATGAGCGCAAAGGCCAGGCCGGTCGTCCGCGCCCTCTTCTGCTCGCCGGCTGGAAGCTTTCCGGCGAGGATCGAGATGAAGATTACGTTGTCGATACCGAGCACAATCTCGAGGACCAGCAGCGTCACGAACGCCAGCCAGGCCTTGGGGTCAACGAGCATGTCCATGAGCGTGATTGTCGCGCGTGAGGCCCCCGGTCGGTAGTGGAATGATGCAATGCTGTCGCCCAATCACGAAGCGAGACAACGTCGGTTGCGACGAAAGTCCACCCTCATTAATGTTTAGCGCCGCCTTCAGGCGATGCGATCGATGCCTGGGTAGCCCTCGAACCCACGGTCAAAGGTCACAATGCGACCGATACCTTCCTGTTCCATCGTTGCGATGTGAATGGCATCGCGAGCCGAAAGCCCGGGATACCCGAGAACAATCTCTCGAGCCCGCAGGACCGTCGTTTCCGAAACGGGAAAAATCTCATCGACCAAATTCTTCAATGCCTCGAAGGCTGGAGAGATTGCGTCGCGCCGTGCGATAGCGACGTATCGATGCAAGATCTCCTGAAACACTTCAGCGTTAGTCACTAAACGTTCTCGGCGCGCAATCGCCTCTTCGAGCAGTCGATGCGCGGTTTCCTTGTTCGGATGGTCACTCCCAACGAGATACATGGGGATATTCGAATCGACGAAGATCAAATGTCCTCCCCGTACCCGCGCTCAATTTCCGCAAGCATCTGGTCCACGTCTGCCGTCGGGAAGTCGTAGGTCACCGATTTTTTCAGACTCGCCATCTTTCGCTTGGGATCAACCAAAGACTGCTGACGCGTGCCCTCTCGCAGCATCTGACGCACATACTCGGCCGTGGTCAGGTGCTTGGCCTTGGCTGCCCGCTGAAGCAGCCGGTGCTCCGCTGCGTCTAGGAGGACTTGAAGGCGCTTTAGCATATGCATGAGTCTAGTTGACTCATCTACATGAGTCAAAATGCGAAGTAAGATCGGGTGCACCGCCCTGCGTCTCGAAACTCGTCCGTCGTCGCGCGCGTCGCGAGATACCATCATTTCAATGACCACCTCTGACCCGCGCTACGCGGCGCTCAGCAAGTCTCTCGAAGGGATGACCTTGGTCGGCTCGCGTGGGTCGCGCTACCTACTCGCCGAGCGCATCGCGGAAGGAGGCCAAGGGTGGGTATTTCGTGCGACGTGCGATGACCTTCCCGTGATCGTCAAAGTGCTGCGCCCCGATGCGACGACTCCCGACGCGCTCGAACGATTTCGTCGCGAGGCAGACGTGCTGCGGTCGCTTACCTACCCATCTTCGAACCCGCACATCGTTCGCTTTTATGATCACGCGACGGTTACCTTTAAGCTGGTCGGTCACGACGCTCACCTGCCCTTCACGGTGATGGAGTACGTGAACGGTGCAACGCTGTTTGATGTCATGGCGTCACAGCCGGGCAAGGGCCTGCTGGTGTCGCGTGCGCTTTCAATTTTGAACGATGTCGTTCAGGCGCTTGACTTCTTGCATGCGAACAAAATCGTTCATCGTGACATGAAGCCCTCGAACATCTTGCTCACACGTGAGGGCGACAAAGAGATCGCGAAGGTCACCGACTTCGGTCTCGCAAAGGTGTTCGCCGTGAACGTTGCAAAGACCGCAGGCCTCGCAGGTGCGTCGCTCGGCTATGCCCCTCCCGAACAGTATGAAAAGGGCAACCGTCGCGTGACCGAGCGCACCGACGTGTTTGCGATCGCCGCGATCCTTTTTGAAATGCTCACAGGACAACGCGCGTTTCCCTATCGTCCTGACGAGAATCCGCTTGTTGCCGTCAGTCGCATTCTGTCGGGGCCACGTCCTTCGCTTACGCGCGACTCCCTTGGCCTGACCTCAGACTTGACGCCTGAGGTGATGGCGCAGCTCGATCGCGAACTTGCCCGCGGCACGCACCCTGACCCGGTGCAGCGCCATGGGTCGGTGATCGAGTTTGGAGGCGCAATCGCTCAAATTTTGGGGCCTCTGACCCATGCCGCGGACAGGGTGGTTCGACAGGCGTCTGAATGGCCGCAGCCCGTTGCGCCAGGACCGAGCCGTGACGCGAATCCAGCCGCGTGGTCGTGGACCCATTTGGGTAATGCGCTTGACGATATACGCGTACACAGCGCCCGCCACGATGCTGTGACTGATCGTTTGGTCGCAATGACGTCGGTGGGTATGGCGCAGCACGACGTAAGCGGTTGGAAGTTCTGGCCGCTGCCCGCCTCCTTCGATTGGTCGCTCGTGAAGGGATTTTCGCTTTCAGCCTCGCGGGCGGACGTGCTCTTGGTGGGCGCCAAGGGGCTCGTCGCTTGGCTTTCGCCAACAGGCACCCTGACGATTGTGCCCCATGTCGATGCGCGCGCGACGTGGCACTGCGCGGTCGCTGACGATTTACGCGGTGTGATTGTCGCCGGTGAGCACTCACTCGAGGACGAACGCAAGGTAGGCGCCGTTGCGATAGCCGTTGACGTCGCCGCGCACGCGCCGACTGTGTTTCACGATTGCCTTCCGCTGCGGGCGATGAGCCGTGGCTCAAATGGCGCGATCATCGCGGTGGGCGATCGCGGTACGCTTGTCTCCATCGATGCGAACGCGTCGAAACCGCACATGCACAGTTCTATTTGCGGCGGCGACCTCCGAGCGGTCTCGGTGCTCGGCGGACAGGACTGGGTAGCGGTGGGCCAAGGGGGACACGCCATTCGTATTGATTACAATTACGAATCGCACCTCGAAGTGGTCCAGACGACGCAAGACGTCAGCGCGCTCACCGTGACCCATGGCGTCGCTTGGGCGGGAGCAGCGGGCGCGCGCATTTTAAGGCGAGGTGACGAGGGGTGGGTCCGCATGACAGGACGCCTCGCCACCGAAGAAAACGTGGTCGGGCTCGCGATCGGCCCCGGCTCTGTGCGCGCGGTACTTCAAGACGGCTCGCTCCTTCTTGGACAGCGCGGATGACTCCGTCGATCCGGCAGCAGCCGCTATGGCGTGTCCCCCGCGAGAAGCATCAGAACGGACGGGTCACTGTCTCGCACCGCAAGAGCGACGCCCTCGCGCACGCACGCCCACGGGTGCGCTTGCCAGAGTTCGACGATCCGATCCATTGCGGCTTTGTGCCGCAGCGCTAAAAGCACCTGCACGAGTCGCAAGAGGGTGATCGTCTGAAGAGCTGAGTTTTCAGGCTCCGCGTCGCTCGTCCACGAAATCGGGTCGAGCACAAGCGCCTGCAGTGCGCGAGCGCCCAACTCATCCGGCCGGATGTGGCAAATACGCATCATCGCCGCCTGCTGCTCGCTCTCGCCTTCGCCCCAAATGGCATCGTAATAGAGTCGGTCGATGTCTTCGTTCTCGTCGCGTGGGCGGAGCGAGAGCATCGGCCGTACGTCGCCTCTCTGGCTCGCAAACGAGGGCGCCGCCGGATACGTCGCGTCAATCCGAAAGTACTCACTGATCGTGTCGAGCGCAGGATGGTGCGTCGCCTCGGACACTTCTTCGTGGGTGAGGCGCTCGAGATTCGCCTTGCCCTTCTTGAGCGTCACGCGATAGCCGAGCCACACCCCCTCGCCGACGAACCGCACCTCGCCTTCGCAGCCCTGTTCGATCGCGAGAAGAAACATCGCGCAAAGCTGGTGCTTGCGGCTCTCGAACGCCTGCGCCGAGAGTCGTCCAAGCACCTCGGTCACGTCCGTCTTTTCCCTTAACTGAAAGAGCCCTCGCCCCCCCGTGCGCGGAAGGTCACGCAAAATGTCCGAGACATAGGAAGGAGGCGTCAACGGCGCGCGCGGGAAAATGTGTGTGACGGCAGGAAAGTCAACGTGGTTGACGAGCATGCGCTTCCACGCCGCAATTTTGCCGGGCGGAAAACGGAGCTCACCAAAGACCGTGACGTCGTACGCCATCACCCCACAGAAGAAACCCCGGACGGGTCCCCGTCAAGGTGCGCTGTCGTCGGCGGAGATTTCGCTGACGTCGATCCACTCCGCGCGCGCGAGCGGAGTGTCGCCGCTGTAGACCGCCATAGGAGCGATCGCGCGAACGGTCTCCCTCAGTTGAGGGGGCAGGGCGTCCAGACTGAGCATCTGCGCCGTGAGGTCGACGCCTGCAAGTTTGAGCACCTTTTCGACGAGTGAAGAAGACTCTTCGGGGTATTCGACGATGGGCGCATCGCTCGGCAAGTGACTGAGTGTGCGTGCCTCTTGCAACGCCTCGCGGATGCCGCCCAATTCGTCGACGAGACCGATCGCTCTTGCCTGCTGGCCAGTCCAGACGCGGCCTTGGCCTACGGCGTCAATTTGGTCCTTCGTGCGCTTTCGTCCGCGCGCCACTCGATCGAGGAACGTGCTGTAGAACTGTCCGACCTTGCGCTCGAGCTCGACGCGCTCTTCGTCGGTAAAGCCGCGGAACAATGACTCAGCGTCGGCGCGTGGAGCCGTGCGATGCGTCTCGACGTTCACGCCGATGCGCTTGAGAAGTTCGCTGAGATCCGCCTTTCCGTAGAAGACGCCGATGGACCCGGTGATGGTGAGTGGCAACGCGAAAATCTTCGTAGCGGCCGCAGCAACATAATAGCCGCCGCTCGCAGCGACCGATCCCATCGAGACGATCACGGGCTTCTTCTCGTTGAGTTTCATGAGTTCGCGCCACATCACGTCTGAAGCCATCGACGAACCACCAGGGCTCTCGATGCGCAGCACGACCGCCTTGATCGTGGCGTCTGATCCAATCGCCTGAATGGTGTCTGCGATCGTGTATGACCCCACGAGCTTCGTTCCGAGCAACGGAATCTTGCGCGACCGTCCATCGATGATGTCGCCGTCGACGTACAAGACGGCGACCTTGCCGCGAACACCAAAGGTATCAAGCGCGCGTGGGGTCGATTCGAGCTTTACGACTGGAACGCGAGCCCCAATGAGCTCGCGGGTGATGCGCTCAATCTCGTCGTCGAACGCAAATCCGTCAACAAATCCGGCGGTTCGGGCCTCTTCGGCGATGAAGGGTCCCTTCTTCGTGGCCTCTCGCACTTGGGCGATCGTGAGCTTGCGACCTTGGGCAAGATTCTTGTCGAATACCGCCTCTCGGTTGCGAAGAAGATCGAGGTGATCGGCGTTTGCGACGTCGCTCGAGTGCTCGTTCATGAACTGCTCGGGCGCGGATTTGTGCGCGCCGATGCGGACGAACTCGGCCTTGACGCCGATCTTCTTTAGTAACCCGGCAAAGTACATATGCTGCGACTTGAGCCCCGCGTACCGGAGGCCACCGGCAGGGTTGACGACGACGCGGTCCGCGTTCGCGCAGACGTAGAGCGAGGTGGCGCCGTTATCCTCGAGGCTGCATAGCGTCTTTTTCCCGAATGCACGCAGGACGCGGATCGCATCGGCTAGCTCTTCGGCGTGCGCGAGCGACGATGCGGGCTCGGTACGAAGTACGAACGAGACGCCGGCGATCTCGGGGTCTTCTGCAAGCTGCCACAGGCGTCGCAAGAGGGCTACGTGCGAGCGCGTGCCCGGCGTCTTCTCAATGCGCAAGACCACCGCATGCTTGCCGCGGCGAACTCCTGGTTGGGTCGCGCCCGACACGCTGAACTGCCCGTAGCCCGCGATCGCGTCGGAGCTGCCGAGGCCCGAACCGGCGAGCATGCCGCCGCCCGCCGAAACGTTACCAAGATTGATCTCAATTCCGGCAGTGCCGATCACCCCGCGACGGGAAGCGTCGCCGGGATTGCTCACCTCGACATCGGCGCGCGCGCGGCCGAGGCCAGGAACGTCGACTTGCAGGATGCCGCGTGGCAGCCATGTATTGCTGCCTTCGAGGTAGCGGACGTCGACGGCGAGCTCGAGTGCGCGACGACCGGTCGGCCGAAACGCGGCAGACGCGGTGTAGCTGCGGTCGAGCACCGGCCAACCCTCGGCACCGAGTCGTCGGTAGCTCGGTCCGTTGAAGTCAGAAGCCACGAGGCCAAGCGCGAAATGTGACGATGGGCGATACGAAAAGCCCGCGGTGACGCCGAACAGCTTGTTCAGATAAGCGCTCTCGGAGAACGAACGCTGGAGGCTCATGCCGAAGGCCACCCGTTCCCCTACGGCTGCGCTGAGGCCCCACGTGATCCAGCCGTAGTCATGGCGAAAACCAGCAGGCACTCCACTTGATCCGTTCCACGAGGGCTGCGCCCAGTCGAAGCGAAGGCCGGTCGCGATGTTCCAAAAGAGCGGTGTCGCAAAGTCGACGGCCCAGCCGCAACCCGCCTTGACCGTATCGTTGGGACAGCGAACCCCCTGCACGCGCGCCTCCCACGAGGGCATGTACGAGAGGTTCGCGGGATTGAGCACGAGCGCGTAGGCACTGTCTTCGCTCGCCGCGCTTCTGCCGGGCGCGGGCAACCGCTCAGCGCGCACAGGCATGGGCGCCGCGGTGGCGGACGCAGAAAAAATGATCAGTGGAAGGCACGAAATGGCGATACGAAAGCCGCGCATAGTCACGTCCTGTAATGGGGTGCACAACGTTAGCTGTGTTTCAGGAGCGCCGCGATTTCATCTTTTCGCGCGACGAGATCGTCCTTGTCCTTGAGCGGAAGAAAGCGCGTGTTCTTACCCTCGCGCGGAACGCGAAGGTAAAGCATCTTCACTATCATCGTGAGCTCTTGAATGAGGCGCTCAAACTGGATCACCGGCTGGCCGTTCACTTGCTTCTCGATCTCGAGCCAAGTCGGCACAACAGGTGCGCGCAAGAGGACGTCCGCGCGCACAAGAAAGGTGTTCGTGTTGAAGATCGCGGCATCACTCCCCCGAAAGTCTGGCGGAAGCCTAAATTCTTCGACAATCTCATCGAGACCGGTCTTCTTGTTGTGGAGCACGACGCCGCCGCGATCGGTCGCCAGTCGATCGCACACTTCAACCAGACCTGGCGCATGGGCGTGTGACGCAAGCCAACCGAGGATCGTCGGGTCGAGCGTCGCGGCGATGTTGTCGATGTTCACGATGAAGACGTATTGCCCACCACCCGCGATGAAGTCCGCAAGCAGGCCGGATCGCCTTACGGCATCGATTAAGCATCCGTGTCCGGCAGCACAAATGCCTGCTGAACCTGATGCGTCTCTCCAGACGTCGCCGCCGGCCGTAAAGCGAACACCGACGTCTTGACGGAACAATCTCACCGAATCTTGACGGTCATGTTGGTTGACGAATGCGGCGAGCGCACCATGGGTCGCGAGGCTCGTCATGAGCCACAATGGGCCGTCGGCATGCACGCTCAGCGCCCGTAGCCGAGCGCGCTCGACCTCAAGCCTCGCGTCAAGAAAATTGACTTCGTCGTTCAGGGGCATGAGCGCTTTGACGACGCCCGCCATGCGTGTTGCCATGCCCCCGGCCATCACAATCGTGGCGACTTTGCCTGCGGCCAAGAGGGCGGCGCCCTTCGTTTCGTAGCCACAGATCTCGCCTGCGGACCATTGTGTCATTGCGGCGAACTCACTCGGCCAAGCGTAGGTACCGTGGACGCAGTTGCGCGCGGCGCGGCGCTGGTCTGCCCTTCCCGTGGCTACAATGCTCGCGCCCAGTTCGGCCCATGTGCGGGCATCGAAACGCGTCTGTTCGAGGTACTCGCGCGCCCCCGCTGGAAGCTTCGCGATGGCTGCGACGATGACGCTCTCAAGCACAGCGGCTGACATTTTCGGGTCGATGCTACACTCATCAGGCTTTGCGCATGCTGGGTCCTCGTTTTTTCGGTGCGCTGACGGTGGTCATCGCGCCTGTCATGGAGCCAGCCTTGTCGCGCGCCGATCCCGTGCTGCACGAACGCATCGCGCCCAACCCCGCCGAGGACCTCGCGTACGGGGTGACGCTCGATGGTCAGATACCGGCGGCACTTCGTTCGAACGGCAGCATCGTGCAGGCACCTGATCCGCGAAGACCTCCCGTGGCTAGCGAGCATGCCTACCGCGATGCGCCGTTGCCAGACACTTCGTTCAGCCCCGATCGCGACACGCGCAAACCGAACGTTGACGGGTACGATGATCCGTTCGTCCCTTCGACCGCGCCCTACAAGCGCCTCTACACCTACGACGCGGTCAGCCCGCGCTACGAGCTGTTCGTCAGGCAACAGGCCTCGAACTCGGTAAAGCGCTCGACTCGCGACGGACGAGCCGACGAAGACGCGTTTTTCGCAGACATGGTGGTCGACTTCTCGTCGTCGCTCCGCGTCCGCATCCCGAGTGTCGCGCCTGGTGCGAGGGTCGTGCGATCGCGCCTTGCAGACGGAGCGCAAGAAGTGCCGCACGACATCAAAGTCGACGGCGCTGAGAACTGGTTCGTGGAGACCGTTGCGCGGCGCGGGAGGCTTCGTCTAGTGCTCGAGCTCGTAGCTCCGCGCGCCTCATTCGCCGCCGACTTTGCTGATGTGGGTTGGAACGAGCTGGCAAAGGTCGCGCCCTTGCCAGCCGACGCGCAGGCGAGTGCCAAGAAGGTGCTTACGGCGATTGGCGCGAGCCGCAACGACCGGCCGCGCGAGGCGATGCGCAAGTTGGTTACCTACTTCCGCGAGTTCGTCGATGCGGACGAAGCGCCCCGAGGGCAGGCGAACATCTACCTTGACCTCGCGTTGTCAAAGCGTGGTGTGTGCAGGCATCGCGCGTTCGCGTTCCTCGTGACTGCGCAGGCGCTCGGGGTTCCGACGCGCATGGTGCTCAATGAATCGCACGCGTGGGTCGAAGTCTTCGACGCGCGAAGCTGGCGGCGCATCGATCTCGGAGGCGCGGGCAACATGAGCGAACGCACGGGCGATGCGCTGGCGCGTCGCATCCGGCACCAACCTCCATCCGATGCGTTTTCGTGGCCAGCCGGCGCGAGTCGCGGCGACGGGCCCATTGCCGAGGCTCGTGGCCGCGCGGAGCAGGGCCATGGCGGGGGCCAGGGCAGTGGCCAGGGCCAGGGCCAGGCCGCCAATGTTGATGAACCCGGTGGTGGCGACCTCCCCGACGATCGACCACCTGCCAAACTCTCGCTGGCGGTTCACGAGCGGACCACGCGCAGGGGCGCCCCCGTCATGATCAAGGGCGACGTGCGCGGCGGCGGCAAGGTGTGCGCGAATGTTCCGGTCGAAGTTTCGCTTCAAGGCCGAGACGGCGCGTCAGTACCCATCGGAACATTGCTGACCGATGCCACAGGACACTACGAGGGGATGGTCACCATGCCGCGCGCTCTTACGCTCGGCGCGTATGCGATCGTGACGCGTACGACGGGCAATTCCCAGTGCGGAAAGGGGAGCAACGAGTGAGCGCCGTATTTGTTCCGTTTCTTTACGAACTCCGCGCGCGCAAGGTAAAAGTGGGCGGGCAAGAGGCCATGGCGCTCGCGCGTGCCCTGGTCATGGGCGTGCACGAGAGCTCGCTCGACGGCTTCTATCACGTAGCAAGAGCGCTCTGCGTGCACCGTGAGGGCGACCTTGATGGCTTCGACCAAGCGTTCAGCGCGCACTTTCGAGGCATCGACACCAAAGCGATTGAACTGGTCGACGAACTTCAGGAGTGGCTGCGAAATGCGAAAGAACGACCGCAGCTGACCGACGAAGAACGCGCGATGCTCGCGGCCCTCGACGTCGATGAACTTCGTAAACTTTTTGAACAAAGGATGCGCGAGCAAAAAGAACGTCACGACGGCGGCAACCGCTGGATCGGCACCGGCGGCACCTCGCCCTTCGGCATGAACGGCGTCAATCCGGCTGGCCTTCGCGTCGGGCCCATGGCGGGTGGGCGCAGTGCGCTTGGTGTTGCAGATGCGCGCAAGTACAAGCCGTACCGCTCTGATTTGGTACTCGATGTGCGACAAATCGAGGTCGCGCTTCGCAAGCTCCGCGCATTTTCTCGCGAAGAGGGGCACCTCGAACTCGACATCGACCAGACGATCGACAAGACGTGCCGCAACGCAGGAGAGCTCGAAATCGTGTTGCGGCCACCGCGCAAGACGAACATTCGCGTGCTGCTCTTGCTCGACGTCGGCGGCTCGATGGACCCTCACTCGCGACTCGTGTCGCAGTTGTTCTCAGCCGCTAAGCGCGCTTCGAATTTTCGCGAGCTCAAGTGCTTCTACTTTCACAACTGCATTTACGGTCGCCTCTTCGAGACCGAGTCGTTTCGCGAGCCGCACAAAGTGCGCGACATCATTCGCGAGTGCGGCCCCGAGTGGAAGCTCGTGGTGGTCGGCGACGCAGCGATGCATCCCGCAGAGCTATTCGGCGGCGGCGATTGGTACTTTTCGAAAGATGAGGTCGGGGGCGAAGCGATGCACGGCATTGGGTGGATGACCCTTCTCGCCGATCACTTTCGTCGCAGCGCGTGGCTCAACCCAGACCCGCCGAATCACTGGCGCGGAGGCACGGCCGAGATGCTGTCCAAAGTATACTCCATGCACCACCTGTCGCTCGACGGTCTAGGCGAGGCGGTGACTCACTTGTCGAAGGGCGCGCAGACAAGCAGACGGTAAAGGAGCTTGTCCGTCCAGAGCCCGTTTTATGGGTCCGTGAGCGAAACGGAGTCGTGCAAGCTGAGTCTGCCAAGCTCGTTGTCGCAATCGGTCACAACGAGTCGATTGCCGGCGCGGTCAGCGAGGTCGCGGAGCTTCGCAAACTCGCCGCGACCCTCGTCGCGACGGCCGCGCTCGATGAGCAACTGCGCAAGAAACAGCCGCCCGCTGATCGCGTCCCACGTGAACTCGTGATGTTCGGCGTACGAGACTCCTTGTCGCAATAGCCGTTCGGCGTCTTTGTTTCCGACGAGGCCGTCGAGATACGCAAGGAACACTCGGTTGAGGCTGCCGAGCCTTTCATAGCCAAGGTCGTCGCATAGCGCGAGGGACTGTTGTAGCGCACCGAAGGCTTTTGCAAACTCTCCCATCCGTACGAGCGCATCGCCCAGATTGTGCAAATTGCCAGCGATTTCATACGAGATATCGCCAGCGCGCGCGTGGTCGATCGCCGATTCGAAGTGAGCCGCCGCGCCTCGAAAGTCGCGCGAAAAATAGTCGATAAGGCCTCTGAGTTTCTCAATCTCTGCGGCCTCTGCAGGCCCATCGTTCGCCTGGCGAGCGGCGAGCTCGAGGGTCGCAAGGGCGCGTGCTCGATCGCCGCTGGCCGCGTGCGCCTGCGCGAGGTTCACGAGAATCTTCCTTCGATCGCGGTGCTCGGCTTCAAACGACTCGAGCGACTGCAAGCGCTCGAGTAACTCGTGCGCACGCTTAAAGTCCCCCTGAAAAATCGACTGCTCAGCGGATGCAAGCAACACGGGCATCAGGAGTTTTTCGTCGAGACCGGCGATCTCCTCGGCGCGCGAGAAGTGCGCTGTCGCGAGGTCGACGCGATGGATTGCCGCCAGAATATGCCCCGCATCGACACGGCCCAACACGCGCACCTGTGTTGACCCCGCTGCATCGAGACGGAGAAGTGCGCTGTCGCACAAATCGATCGCATTCGGTAGCGCAAGCGTGAATCGGATCGCGCGAGAGAGTCCGCTGAGCCAGCCCGCCACTTGGTCCGGCTCACGATCGTCCAGGTGCGCAAGCGCGATCGCGCGAGCGAAATCGCGTGTCGCACTCTCGAACCGCGACGCGGCGAGAGCCTGACGACCACTTTCGCCGAAGTAGGTTGCCGCGGCCTCGCGGTCGCCTGCCTCGAACAGGTGGGTGGCGATGCGTGACGCTTGCTCGAGCGCGCGGCCCTGCAGCGTACTTACCAACGCGGCTCCTGCACGTGTGTGGAGCTCCTGTGCGCGCTCCTGAGGAAGCGTGGCGCTCACGATCTCAGGAATGAGAGGCGAAGAGAATTGAAGCTGAATCGCACCCGATCGAACGATCAGGGATGAGCGCTCTAGTTCGTCAAGTGACTTGTCTAGTAGCGCGATGGGGTCTTCGAGCATGGCGCTGAGTAGCTCGGCGTCGACTGGCTCACCGAGGATGCTGAGAGCGTACAGGACGCGCCGCTCATCCGCGGAAAGACGAGCAACGCGGGACGCCACGAGTCCACGAAGGGTCTTTGGAAGCGTGAGCTCTTGGCCGACCAGGCGCATGCTCACGAGTTTGTGGTCAGCAACCTTGACCGCCTGACCATCCACGAGCGCTTTGAGCACTTCTTCGATGAAGAGCGGGTGTCCGCCGGCGCGCTCGCGCACGAAACGCGTCAGTTCGTCAGGTGCCTTGTCGATCGCAAGACGAAGCGAGACCAGGCGCTCTGCGTCTTCTGAACTCAAGTCGCCCAATTCGATTGGGGCGTGATGGCTGAGAACCTCGAGCGGGTGCGTGAACCCGGCACGGCCGGAAAAAAGCCAAACGAAACGCGCGGTCGCGAGGTGTTCGTAAACTTCCTTGAGAATTGAGAAACTTGCCTCGTCGATGCAGTGCGCGACGTCGAATGCGACGCAATGGGAGCGATCTTCGGCGAGCCGGGTCATCATGCGAACGAGGCCGTTTCGTAGCCCATGGCGCGTGCGCGAGGCCGGGCCACCGAGGGGCGCGAGGACAGCGCTCACCTCCTCGTCCTGGAGGCCAAGAGCGCGTAACCTCGGTCCAACACTCTTGATGCGCTCGAGAGAGTCTCCATCGTTGATGCCGCAAAGCGCGCGAAGCATCGATGCAATGCCGCTGAGGGGAAGCTCAACACCGCGCGGTGGGCACGTCGCGATGTAAAACCCGACGTTGTAGTGGCCCTTTCGCAGGCGCCGCTCGACCTCGTAGAGGAGGCGCGTCTTGCCCGTGCCGTGGTCCCCGCGAAGCGTGAGAATCTGGGGGACGCGACGCGTGGCGGCCGCGAGCACTTCACCAATGACACGCAGCTCTTCCTTGCGACCGACGAAACGGCCAAACGCATCGGCTGGATGGCGCTGCTCGCGCACAAAGACGCCGGACACCGACAGAGTCGGCAGGCTCATCTCGCGGAACGACTCGAAGTCGAAGTGCTCCTTGATTTGCCTCATCGCGACCGCGCTGATGGCGAGGCGCCCTTCGTGAACCCGAGCGAGTTCGCGCGCGACTTGAGTGAGGCGGCTCACTTGTGCATCGAAAAGTAACTCGTTGCGATCGTTAATGAATGCCTGGCCACTGTGCAGGCCCGCGCTTGATGCTCGTGCGCAAGACCGTAAGGCGACGAGTGCCGCACGCGTACCGATTTCGGTGTCGCGGCCATCAGGATCTCTAACCCCAAAGTAGGCGATGACCTGAGAGGCGTCGGACTCCACGACCTGCGCACCGTAGCGTCGGAGGACGTCAAGCACGATCGGCAGGTCATCGTTCACGTCGGTCGAGCGATCAGCCCACTCAATTGCCAGGGCGGTCACCTCACGACGTTCGCGCGGCGCCTCTTGTTTCTCGGCTTCAGTCAACTCGCGCGTGGGCCTAGGGCGCTGAATCCGTATGGAAGGCACTTCGACCGGCGTGCGCTCTGGCGCATGGGTATCGCCGTCATCGAGGTGTGACCGGAGCTCGAGGGGTATGGGCGTCTGACGGTCGCTGTGGCGCAGGCTCGACATGAAGCTGGCCAGTTCGTGCGACCCAAACCGAAGGCTCTCGCGGTACAGAAAGGCCAGCAGCGTTTCATACATGCGCCCAGCGTCTGCAAATCGCGCCGCCGGATCTTTTTGTAACGACGTTTGAACTATTTCAACGAGCGCGGGTGGTAGGTCGGGCCGAAGGAGTTCGACCGGCGGAACCTCGGCCGCTTGAACGCGCCTCAGCGTTTCGAATGTGCTCGCGGCGCGGAACGGGTTGACGCCCGTGAGGAGCTCGTAGAGCACAACGCCGAGGGAGAACAGATCGCTGCGTGCGTCGACGCGCCCATGCGACGCTTGCTCGGGGCTCATGTAGGCAAACTTGCCCCGCAGCTTGCGGGCAAAAGTGTCTTCGTCGGTCCCCCCGAGGTCGACGATGTCGCGCGCCTTCGCGATGCCAAAGTCAGTGACCTTGACCTCTCCTTCAAAGGAGAGAAGGACGTTTTGAGGCGATACGTCGCAATGAACGATGCCGAGCGGCCTCAGCTGTTCGTCGCGACGCCGATGCGCATGGTCAAGCCCCTTGGCGACTTCGGCGACCAGGTGGACGCACATCGCAACCGGGAGCACCGCGCCCTGTTGACTCGTACGCTGAAGCACTTTGGCGAGGTCGAAGCCGTGCACGTATTCCATAGCGATGAAGTACGCGCCGTCGCCGCCCTCGGTTGGAGCGATGCCAAGGTCGAACACCTGCACGATGTTGGCGTGCGATAGACGGACGGCGAGCTTGGCCTCGCGCACGAAGAGCTCGACGAAGGCAGGGTTCCTCGCGAGCTCGGGTAAGATGCGCTTGATGACGAGCACCTTTTCGAAGCCCTCTACGCCATAGCTCTTGGCTTTGAAGACCTCTGCCATGCCGCCTTCGCCGAGGCGTTCAAGGAGGCGATATCGACCGAATGCCAAGTCCACGGCCGGAGTTCCTTTGAAGGTGAGGCCGTGAGGGTAACGCCCTACTTGCCGCGTAGCCAGATCGGATTCGTAAACCCAAAGGGAACGATCGGCATGAAGGGAAGCACGTCATCCATGCGGCGCTTGCCTCTCGCGATCAACATCACCCAGTGTTTGCCCGCCAGGTCGAGCGGCACCGTCGTGTCGATTCGCAGCGTGGGGGTCGCAAGTGCGTTCCCCCACTCGGTGGGTCGGGAAGAAACGTCAAGTTTATGGACGATATGCCCATCGGCGACGATTGCGATGCTCGTGAGATCAATCCACGGCGCGGCCCACACCCGCAACTTGGCCTCGGTGCGGTCGGAGGTGAGCGCGGTCTCGCCGGGTTGCGCGCCTGCGATGCTGAAGTCGATCATGGGCCCGTTCGTGATGAAGCTCTTGCCGACCTTGATGGCCTCGACGATCTCGGAAGGATCAGACACGACGGCCTCCGGCCTGTTCACCCGGACCATCGTGCGCGGATAGCCCGCCCAGTGAAACATGATGCGATGCGAGTCGCTGCTGCCCGTGGCGGCGAAGTGGTGGCCCGCGTTGAGTAGCGCGTAGTAGTCGGCGAGTACCGTTTCGACGCGATCGATGCGCTCCGCATCGTAACCGTTGAAGACCTCAATGGCATCGAAATCAAACCGCATCGCACGCGGGGGTTTCACATTCGGCCTGTAACCGACAATGTTGAAATAGCCGATGCCCCTCGGCATGCGCGGATGGTGAACGACCAGCACGCGCTTGGGATCACCGCCACGCGAAAGTTCAACAATGCGCTTAAGGGCGCCTCGATTGGGCGGAGGCTTTGCACCAACTGGATAGGGGAACACGCCGAAGTGACCGTAGGCAGGTCCCCACGTTGTGACTTCCACGCCGGGTACCCAAGCGAGCGTGTCGTGTCCCTCGAGGAGACCAACAGAGGGGCCGTAGTCGCCGACGGCGTTGTGCTCAGTGGGTACTGCGAACTCGACGCCCGCGGATACGAGCGAGAGGACGCGATCTTCAGGGGCCACCGGCGAGTCGAAACTCGGTCTTGCGTGAACGTGTAGATCGCACGCAATCGTGCCGTCGGTGGGCACCACGCGTCGAAGCACTAGGGTGACGGAGCTCGTGCGGCTGGGCTCGACGATGATCTCGCGTTGATCGACCGTGTACTCCGGGCCATGCGTCGCGCCCACACGATAGCGCCCCGCGGGAATAGGCGTCGTGGCGTGGCCCAGTTGGGCATCGATGAGGGGTCCTGCGCCCGAAGCGCGGTAGTCAGGCCCAAAGCTCGGATCGGGCGTGCCCGCGGCGCCGCGCACAAAGAGCCGCGACGTGAGCGGCTCCTTCGAGTCGAAATCGATCACCTTGACGGTGATCTCGCCGCCGGGCGAAACGTCGAGCGTGATGCTTGCGGTTGGGCCCGGGGTCTGTGTGACGACGCGACTCGCGCGCGTTTGGTCGACCGATGCAGCCCAGTCGACCACGTCTTCTGGGGCCTCGAGCTCAAAGGCTCCTGCCTCGCTTGCCTTGGCGAGCAACCACGGTGTGCCTGCTGCCGTGGAGCCGAGAACGCTCGCCCGTGCTCTCGTGCCGGTGACCCTGCCACGCATCCGTTGCGTTGCGACGCCAGCCGCGAAGAACGCGGGCTTCCAGATGCGTTGCGAGTTGTCGGCTGCGATAAACGTGAGACTCGTACTCGCCGGCGCATTCGGTGCGATCGTCGCCTCGGCGCTCGAGACCCAGTGGAAGGCTCGATTGTCTTGCGTCTCGGTGGACACCTCCAGGTTGCCGCGAGGCGCGACTAAAGCGATCGCCTTGGGTGACGTTTCAAGCGCGACAATCGGTCCGCTCGCATTCGGTGCGTCCGTTAATGAACCAAATCCAGTTACAAATTCGGTGGCAACCGCGAAAAAACCTGCACGCAGCGCCAGCGTATGGGTTTCCTCCGATCCGTGTCCTTCGAGGTCGAAGCGAACCGCATCCTCTTCGGCATGGTGGCTTACCTTGAGCGTGATCGCAGGCGCGTCTCCGCCCTGCCCGAGCGCCAGCGCATAGCCGCGAGCACCTTGCGCCTCCCAGACGACATCGCCTCCGCTCACGGTGATCGGATAGGAGACGCCGTCGACGACGGCCGCGAGCTGGAACGAAAGGCCACCCGCCGTGAGCGCACTCTTGTCCGCCTCGAATCGAAAGGTCGTGCTGATCGCCGCATCAAGCGGCTTCTGATCGCGCGTGTTCCTCCAAACGAAACGAACGCTGCCCGCGATGGTCGCGAGCACGAGGAGGCCGGTTAGTATCTTGACATTTTGGTTCACTTCGTTGACAACATCTCGGCGAGCGGCCCCTCAAGGGTCGCGGCTCGCCCACTTTCGTTCCGCTCGATCGTGACGCTCAAATCATAGGCTGAACCGAGCAAGTCCCCAAGTTCGTTTCCCCACTCGACAAGGACGATCGCACCCTCCCGACGCCGCTCGGCGAGGCCAAGGCGCAGAATCTCGCGCGGGACATCGGTTGCGTCCCGTAACCGATAGAGGTCGGCATGAAGGAGGAGCCCGCGGTCCACTTCGTACTCGTGTACGAGCGAAAAAGTGGGACTCGTCACCCGTTCGTTGGTGGGGATCCCCAGGCCGCGGCCAATCGATCGCGCGAGGAATGTTTTGCCCGCACCGACATCGCCCGCGAGCAACACGAGCATGCCGGGCTTGAGCAACGCTGCGATTCGGCGGCCAAGGTGAACGGTGTCGCGCCTTGAATGTAACTTCACCCCCGCGCCTTGAGCCGTTCGAGCAGCGTGTGGTGGATGCCACCAAAGACACCATTGGAGAGGAGCGCCACCACATCACCGCTTCGCACCTCAGCGACCACGACGTCGACGATAGCGTCGACGCTCTCACAGGCCGTTGCCTTTTGGCCGATAGCAGTCACTAGTTCAGGAAGACGGAGGCGCTCGCTCTCGGGAATGTTACTGCGCCCGAGGGGCGCGATGAGCACGCGGTCGGCGGCATCGAACGCGCATTCGTAACCATGCTGGTGCACATTACGGACTGCCGTAGCGCTTCGTGGCTCGAATGCCGCAAAGAGACGCCCGCGCGTATGGCGGCGCTTCATGCCGCGCAACGTCTCGCTGACCGCGGTGGGGTGATGCGCGAAATCGTCGTAAACGGTAACTCCGTTGATAGTTCCGATGATTTCCTGTCGGCGCTTCACACCTTCAAACGAGGCAAGCGCGGATCGCAAGTCGCGAATCGGCGTGGAAAAGCCCTCGGCGCATGCAGCCATTGCGGCAAGGGCGTTGCGGACGTTGTGCTCGCCGGAAACCTTGAGCGCATGCCGACCGAGCGCGACGCCGCTCGCGTACACGTCGAAATATTGGAGCCCGTCCGCTTCGTGCGACTTGGACGCAACCCATGTCGGCGTGACACCTGTGTCGCCGTCGTGTTCGATGCCGTAGTACACGACGCGGCATCGCGCGTGTGCGCTTGCGAGTGCGACGAGTCGCTTGTCGTGCGCCGAGCACACGAGGAGACCCGCTTCGGGTATGCGCGACATGAAGTCTGAAAAGGCGCGCTCATACGCTTCGACGGTCGGGTAGATGTCGACGTGGTCGAACTCGACGCTCGTCACGATCGCAACGTCTTGAGGAGAGACGCCGACGTAATCGAAAAACTTGGGTTGCTTGTGCCAATAGACCGCGTCGTATTCGTCGCCCTCAATGACGAACGGTCCCAACGGGGCGCCGCTGCCAGTCAACTTGCGGCGCGTCTCGCCGATGTTGGCGCCGCTCGGCAGGTTCTTCGGCACACCACCGATGAACCACCCAGGCGAAAAACCGGCCGTCTCAAGCAACCACGCGCACATGGCGCTAGTCGTCGTCTTGCCATGCGTTCCAGCCACGATCAGCGGCCGCCTGCCGGTGAGAAACATGCGCCTCAGCGCGCCCGACATCGACGTACGTTCGATTGAGAGCGCCTCGGCGTGGGAAGCTTCGGGGTTGTCCCTTCGGATGACATTGCCGACGACGACAAGGTCAGGTCGGGGCTCGAGGTTCTCGCGTTTGTAACCGCGCATGCACACAATAGACGCGGCCTGGAGCGCGGGGCCGATCGGTGGGTCGAAGTTTGCATCAGAGCCGGTGACGGTGTGGCCCGCCTCGCGGAGCAACAAAGCGAGCGCACCCATGCCGGTGCCACAGATTCCGATGAGGTGAATGTGCATCGTCAACCCGTTGACCTACTTTGAAGTCGAAAACTTGAACGCCGTCCCGTCGGTGTCGACCGCAATCGTCGTTCCTGGTGCGTAGCCGCCGCGCAGAATTTCTTCGGCCAGAGGGTCTTGTAGATGCTTCAAAATCGCGCGCTTAATCGGACGCGCGCCGAACGCGGGTTCGTAGCCGAGATCGACCAAGAGATTCTTGGCGGCGTCGGAGAGCCGGACGTGCAAATCACGGTCTTCGACCAGCTTGTCGAGGCGCCTCAACTGAATGTCGACGATGCCGCGCAGGTTCTCTTTCGTGAGGGAACGGAAGAGCAGAACATCGTCAATGCGGTTGAGGAACTCTGGCCGCATGAAGCTCCGCAGCTCTTCCATCATGACGTCGCGCAAGGCTTCTCTTCCGTCCTCGGATTCGAACAACTTGGGGTCGGCCTCGAGCAAGCGTTTGCTTCCGATGTTGCTGGTCATGATGATGACCGTGTTTGAAAAATCTGCTGTGCGTCCGCGTCCGTCAGTCAAGCGACCATCGTCAAGAACCTGAAGCAACAGGTTGAAGACGTCGGCATGTGCCTTCTCGACCTCGTCGAAGAGAAGGACGCTGTAGGGCCGACGACGGACCGCCTCGGTGAGAAAGCCGCCGGCTTCGCTATCGACATAGCCCGGAGGCGCACCGACCAAGCGCTGGGCCATGTGCTTCTCCATGAACTCACTCATGTCGAGACGTGTCATCGACTGTTCGTCATCGAAGAGAAATTCGGCGAGCGCCTTGGCAAGCTCGGTCTTGCCGACGCCACTCGGTCCCAAAAAGAGGAACGAGCCGATCGGTTTTCCTGCATCGCGCAGCCCGACGCGCCCGCGTCTGACGGCTCGTGAGAGCGCGCGCACCGCTTCACTTTGACCAACGACACGTTTCTCGAGGCGCTCCTCCATGCGAAGGAGCTTGTCGGCCTCAGACTCGAGCATGCGGGCCACCGGGATGCCCGTCCAGTCGCCGAGCACCGCAGCAACGTCGCCTTCGGTGAGCACTTTTGAGGTCGCGATTGCGCCCACGTGCGTAACTGCGGCTTCGGCTGTATCGAGGCGGCGTTTGACGTCGGGAATTTGCACGTGTTCGAGCTCGCCCAGTTTCGCGAAATCTTGGCTCTTTCGTGCTTCTTCGAGTTGCGCCTGAAGTCTTGCGTGGTCCGCAGAAAGCGCGTTGCGTGCCGCGACTGCTCCCTTGCGGGACTCGAGCTTCGAACGCATCTCGGTGACGGTCGGTTCGAGCTCGGTCATCTCTTTGTGGAGGCGATCGCGCGTCTTTTTGCTCATCGCATCTTCGTCGTCGGATAACGCTGCAAGTTGCGCGCGAAGTGACGCGAGACGTCGGATTTTATCGTCGATTTCGACGGGAACTCCATCGAGCTCGACGCGCTTGCGCGCTGCGGCTTCGTCAAGCAAGTCGATCGCGGCATCGGGAAGCGCGCGGTCTTGCACGTAGCGCTTGGCCATGTTGACCGCAGCAACGATCGCCGGGTCGCCGATTTGCACGCCGTGGTGGGCTTCATACTTGGTGGCGACGCCGCGCAGAATTTCGATGGCCTGGTCAACGGTGGCCGGTGCGATCGGTATGCAAGAAAATTGACGAACGAGCGCGCTGTCTTTTTCTGAAACCTTGCGTAGGCCCTCTGGCGTCGTGGTGGCGAGCAAACGAAGGTCGCCGCGGGCCAGCGCCGCTTTCAGAAGCTCTGCAACGCCACCGCTCTGTTGGCCGAAGAGGCCGTCAAACGCCGAGATGTACAAAAGCGCGTCGGTATTTTTGAAAGTTGTAATGACTTGCTTCAGTCGATCTTCGATTTCGCCGCGGAGTCTTGCGCCCGCGAGGAGCGCGCCGAGTTGCAATTCGAGCACCCGCAGTTGCGACAAATTGTGCGGCACTTCGCCGGCCGCGATGCGCGACGCGAGTGCACCGACGATCGCAGATTTACCGACACCCGCCTCGCCCACAAGCAACGGATGCTGCTTTTGCCTGCGCTCGAGAATTTGTAATAGGCGCCGCACTTCGGCGTCTCTGCCGATGACCGGATCGATCTCGCCACGCTTGGCACGCTCGACCCAATCGACGGTAAAGGCTGAAGCATCGACTTGCGTTCCGTTCGTCGTCGCCTCGCGCGTCACAGCTGTGAGGCCTGCCATGTGTGGCCTTAGCGAACCGGGTCCGAGGCTGAACGCTTGAAGCACCACGGCGGCAGCGCCGCGGATTTCTTGCGAGAGCGCATTGAGCAAGTGTTCGGTTGTGACTTGGCCGGACCCCGCCTCTTTTTCTGCGCGACCGAGAAGCGACTGAAACGCCTGTGACACGTACGCGAGGCCGCTCGCGTTCTTGGGTAACTTGGAGAGTGCAGATTCGGCTTCGCTTGCGACGTCGCGCACATTGGCGCCGGCGCGTCTGAAGACTTCGGCGACGCCGGGATCGCGATCGACCGCGCGGGTGAGCAGGTGAATGGGCTCGACCTGCGTGTGCTTTCGCTCGTCGGCTAGCGTTTGCGCACCGGCTACCAGCGCTTTTGCATCGGGGGTGTAACGATCGAGGTGAATCGTTTGCTCGTTGGCCATCGCGCCCGGGAGCGTAACACGGCGTAACACGGCGTAGCGCGCGTTGGTCGGCTCGCCTCGGGCACTCTATAGTAGAGAGGTGCCTGCCCAAGTCCGCGTCTACACCACCACGAGTTGCTACTACTGCGTGCGGGCTAAGGCACTGCTCAACAAGCGCGCTGTCGCTTTCGAAGAGATTGATGTGAGCAGCAGCGAAGCGCAGCGCGAGTGGCTCGTACAGACGACGGGGCGTCGAACAGTGCCGCAGATTTTCATCGGCGAGAAATCGATCGGTGGCTATGACGATTTGGTCGCTCTCGATCGCAAGGGCGACCTGATGGCGATGGTCAACGGCGGCTGATCCACACAGTTAAGCATGTTGACTATTGGTCAACGCGCACGAGCTCGACGTCGAACTTGAGCACCGCGCTCGGCGGAATCACCGGCGGCATGCCGGCTGCGCCGTAGCCCATGTCGGGCGGAATCACGAGGCGACGCTTTCCACCCTCCTTCATGCCCTTGACGCCTTGGTCCCAGCCCTTGATCACTTGGCCGACACCGAGCGTGAAGGCGAAGGGCTTTCCGCGATCGCGCGAGCTGTCGAACTTGCTGCCGTCGACGAGCGTGCCTGTGTAGTGCACATGCACCTTGTTGCCGCTCTTGGCCTCTTGGCCGGTGCCAACTACGTCGTCGATAATTTCGAGATTGCTCATGGAACGTGGCTCACTTGCGAGGGGGTTGTCGTTGGGTTTCGAAGCAGCATGCTCGACCGGCGGGATGCCGGAACTAGCGGAACTGGCGGGCGTACGGAACTCAGGCGTGTCTGGAAAACAGGCGACGAGCGACACGATCGCGACTCCAAGGCCGAACTTGCGCATGCCGCGCACCGTAGCTCAGTCTTGGACTTTCGGCGCACTACTCCATGAGCGCAGAAAATTCTTCCGTCGATATTCCGGCCTGACGAAGTACGCTCTTCAACGTTCCGATCTGAACGTTCCGTCGAACCACGTTCCGGAACGATGACCACGCGGCCCTGCGAATTGCGGAGTTTGATGTGGCTTCCTTTCTGGCCGATTCGGGCGAAGCCAATTTTTGCTAGCGCCCGAAGAACCTCAACCGTGGATGCGCGTGGGAACGGCGGCACCTATGCAACCTTAACGTCGATAGTTGCAACGATCGGGCTCAGTGTTTTTGCGGTGGGATTTCCCGCAAGGAAAAGTTCCACGGCTTCCTGCAGGTTGGCCAGTGCGGCTTCGACTGTCGGCCCCTCGCTCGCGACGTCCACGTCGAGACATTGGGCCACAAATTGACCATCTTCCTTGGTGACCGTAGCGAGCAGCCTCATTGCGTAAAGATAGCATGAGCCTGTGCTGTGGGCTGCCCCCCGGCTTTCAAACACGGTGACTCAGTCCGCCGCAAGCGCATCCACGAGGTGCTGAATGTCGTGCTCAGCCACCGCACAGAGCGCAACGCGAAGGGCGCCCTTTTGGGGCACAACGAAGACGCCACGCGCCTTCATCCGCTCTGCTTTGGCAAACGCGTCGGGATGAAACACGGTCACGAAGAAGCCGCCTTCGTAGCGCGGGTAGAGCAGGCCCTTCTTCGCCGCGGCGACATTGAACGTAGCCACGCGACGCAAGAGCAAATCACGCAACTGCGATCGATCACTTTCACAGCGGGCCGACATTTCAGGGTCGGTGAGTAACTGGGTCACAGCAAATAGACCGCCGCGGTTACAATTCGACCACGTGCCGCGGCACGAATAGGCAAGCGCAGAGAGCACGGCCTTTCGCTCGGTTGGGTCTTGTACGGTTGCGATGAGGCCGCCGACGCGGAGCCCATAATGGGTGAACGCTTTCGAGCCGCTCCACGCGAAAAGCAGAGGGACCTTGCCGAGCAACGGCTGCAGCTTCTTGACGAAGCGTCGAGGGTCGACGGCGGCGTAGGTGTAGTACGCCACATCGACCAGCAGGGTCACCGGTCCGCGCGCTGATTGTCGATCAAGAATGTTGACTAACTCAGTCCACTCGTCGTCGCTGAGCGAATACCCCGTTGGGTTGTTGCACGGGTCGTTCAGAAAGAGGAGCGCGCGGCCCTGGGTCTCAAGATGTTCAGCGAGTTTACGATCGAGGGCGCCGAGGTCGTAGCCACCGTCGCTCGTAAACATGTTGTAGGTGTCGACGCGCCGTTCGTTTTCGTCGGCGAGTGTTGCGTAGGGACCCCAGTAAAAGCTCGACGTGAGCAGTGCCTGACCGGGTTCGAGAAAGTTTGCGATGGCGTGACGAAGGGCGCCGCTGCCACCAGGCGTGGCAACCGCGACACTTGCGGCTGCGAGCGAGGGTTCGGTGTGGAGCACGTCGTCGATGATGGCGCTGAGAAACGCAGGCGTTCCTGCGATGGGCGCGTAGGTGGCCCACTCGGTGGCAGGCACTTTCATGATCGCTTCGTGCGCACTCGGAAGGATGGCGAGCGAGCCGTCGTCGTTGAGAAGCGCGCCGACGGTCGCGTTGATGATCGCCTCGCCGCTGGCGCGACGCGCGGTCGCTTCTTGGTTCAGCGCAAAGATGGGGTCGTCGCTGGGACGCGAGCCGTGGGTCGCGATGAGGTGCCGCATGCCCTCTGGAGTGTACGACGAGTCGTGCGGCTGAGCGTTGTCACTTTGTCACGCTCGTGACTTGGTGCGAGCTGGCGTTGCCACGTTGTCGCATGCGCCGTCGAGGGGTTCGAACGTTTCGCCAAGTTTTGGGATGCTGGCCGTTGGCACGCGGTATGCTCCGACGCGATCAACATGGCCGCCTTTTTCAGCGGAGTCCGCGCACTCCCTATGCAAGCGCTTGGCTTCCTCGCCGTCTTCCTGTGTTGCGGGGCAGCGTTGGCGCAGACGATTACGCTACCGACGCCATCGGAAAGCTTCAGGACCGCGTCGGGCCGCTCTGGCACGACCGAAGTGATCTACGGGTTGAGTCGCGCCGATTGCGATGCTGACCTCGCCTACAATTTCAGCCCGATTATTGCGGGTTGGTCGACGGGTGAGTTTCAAATCTGGGCAAGCAACACCGCCGACTGCAAGAGCAAGGATGCGCGCACGGCGACGACGAACCGTCAATGCTGGCAGGTTGCAACACCGAAGCCCGCATTTTTCAACGGTACGCTTTCGGTGCCGATCAAGGGCCGCGACCTCGTTTCCTACGTCGGGCAGACACCGCCTGATGATTATACGCCTGCCGATTCTAGCGTGTGCGCGAATCAAAGCGGTACGGCTGCGGTGAAGATCTCGCTGTACTTTCTCATCGTCGATTCCTCTTCGAAGGAAGTGCTCGGCACGGGCGCGACGTATGGAATATCAACCGATCTTCTCGCGCCCACGGCACCCGCCATCTCAGGTCTCGAAGTTCAAAACC
>CAMBEV010000013.1 GCA_945865595.1 Nannocystis exedens
CGGCCTCGGGATGAACGCGCGCGCGGCGCTGATTACGCGCGGCCTTGCCGAGATGACGCGGCTCGGTGTGGCGCTTGGCGCAAGTCCGCTCACGTTTCTCGGCATGGCGGGCGTCGGCGATCTCGTGCTGACGTGTACGGGCCCATTGTCAAGGAACCGTACGCTTGGTCTGAAGGTCGCCGAGGGCCTTGACCCGCGCGAATATGTAGCTAGTCAAGTTACAGTTGCAGAGGGCTACACCACGTGCAAGGCCGCGCGCATTCTCGCCGCATCAAAGGGCGTCGACCTGCCGATCACCGAGCAGGTCTATCAGGTGCTGCACGAGGGAAGGCCGCTGCTTGAGGCGTTGCGCGAGCTGGTCACGCGTGGCGGCAAACGCGAACTCGAGGGCATCAGCTGAGGGGTCGCACTACGAATTCGGAGCGCCGGCCCTGCAATCCTTGCTCGTCCTCCGGAAACGCGTGAGCATGAGACGTTCATGCAATTGAATCCCCAGGCCTTTCGCCGCGCGCTCTCGGTTACGGTTGTACTCGCGCTGGTTGCCCTGGCCTATTTGGTCACCGTCGATGCGCTGTACGTGTTCGACGACCACGTCGACATCGTGGGCAACCCGACCTTGCGGTACTTCTGGCCCCCGGATGCCGTTCGTTTTTCGCGGCGACCCTTCACCTCGGCGACATTTGTCTTTTCTTGGTGGATGGGCGGGGGAGAAGCATGGGCATTTCGTGTTTTCAACGTGATCGTGCACGCGATCACGGCGCTCTGCCTATACGCTATCGGTCGCCGAATCCTTCGTTCTGAGCGCCTGAATATCGACGAACCGGTCGCCGAACGCTTGGCGGCGCTCGCCGCGGTTCTCTGGGCCGTGCACCCGTTGAATACTTCGGCCGTGACGTACGTGGTGCATCGCTACGAGTCGCTTGCGGGCATGTTCTATGTTGGAGCCGTTCTCGCGTACCTTCGCGTGAGAGAGCGGCGTTCGATTCCGTGGCTGGCTGCGCTGCTCTGCGCGCTCGGCGGCCTGTCGAAAGAGACCCTCGTTACGTTGCCCATCGCCGTCTGGATTCTCGATTCCATCGTTTTCAGCGATGGCTTTTTCGGCGCGCTGCGCCTGCGATGGAAGGCCTACGTTGCGCTGATATTTGCGCTGGCGCCGATGATGGCGGTGGTGTCGACGCACTCCATGGCTCCGTCGCAAGGGGTTCAAGCCGGCGGGGGGGGGCTCTCGCGTTGGGCCTATCTCGTCTCCGAGCCGGCAGTCCTCAGCCACTACTTGCGTCTCGTCGTTTGGCCGTCTCCGCTCACCAACGACTATTATGATTGGCCCGTCGGATTCCAAAGTGCTGGCCTCGTCACGCTTGCGCTTTTGGCGTTCACGGGGTGGGGGCTGATTCGCAGGTCGCTCTGGTCCGTGCCATTCGCGATGTTTTTCGTCGTGCTCGCGCCGACGTCCTCGCTCCTGCCGCTGCAGCATGAGCTCGCCGCGGAGCGCCGGATGTACATTCCACTCGTGGCACTCGCCTTGTTCGGCGTGGTGGCGGTGTATCGCCTCGCCTCTCGCCTCTCGGCGCGCGCGCCGACGGTGTTGTCTCTCGTCGGTGGCGGCGCGGTTGTCGCGCTGCTCGCGGCTACCCTCGCACGCAATCAACTCTATCTGTCGCGGGTGGCTCTCTACGCGAGCGACGTCGCAGCCCGACCCAACAACGCGCGCGCTCGGGTTTGGCTTGCATCGTCTTGGCTCGAGGATGGGAAAATCGAGGAAGCGGTCGCAGAGGTTTTGGCAGCACAGACCCTCGATCCCGCTACCCCCGGGCTTTCGATCATTTCGACGCGCACCGCAACGGCGGCTGGACGCTACGAAGAGGCTGCTTGGTGGGGGCACGTCGCCATCCGCTTGCACCCAGACGAGAACCAAGCGGTTTTCGCGGCCGCCATCGCCTTCGCGCGTGTCGGGGACGCGAAGGGTGCCGTAGAGCTGCTCGAGGGGCACGTAAACCGGTCAGACGTCACCGCGAATCTCGTGGAGCTGCTTGCGTGGAATCTTGCGACGGAGCCAGACGTACGGGATGGCCCTCGCGCCGTTGCGATAGCCGAGCGCGCCGTTCGCATGTCGGCCGCGAACGTACCGCCTTACTACCAAGAGACCCTCGCCGCGTCTCTTGCAGCCGCCGCACGCTGGGCAGAGGCGTTGCAGTGGGTCGACCAACTTCTGGCGGCGGCGGAGCGTGCGGGCAAACCCGAACGGGTGCGGCGATTGGCGGCGCAGCGGGCCAACTACGTCAGGCGCATGCCGTGGAGTCGCGCCGACGATAACGCGCTCACCGGACAGGCCTCACCTGCTAGCGTCGAAGGTAGCGCGAAGGTTCCGAACGAAAAGGCTCTTCCGTAGTACGTTTCGCCCGATGGCCGACGCGCAACAGAACGCCGCTCCCGCTCACCCTCCCGTTCGCTTCGAAACCGCGCCCGAGCGCTATCGCCACTGGAAGCTCGATTTTCCTAAAGAGCACGAGGGTAAGGTGGCGCGTCTTACTCTCGATGTGCAGGACAACGGCGGCCTTCGCGAGGGCTACTCACTCAAGCTCAATTCGTACGACCTCAGTGTCGACATCGAGCTCGCCGATGCGCTTAGCCGCATTCGCTTTGAGCATCCGGAGGTGCGGGCCCTCGTTTTTGCGAGTGCCAAAGACCGCATCTTTTCGGCCGGCGCGAACATCTACATGCTCGGCCTCAGCAGCCACACCTTTAAGGTGAATTTCTGCAAATTTACGAACGAGACGCGGCTCTACCTCGAGCAGATGAGCGCCGAGAGCGGCATTGCGAGCCTCGCGGCACTGAACGGAACGGCGTCCGGCGGCGGCTATGAACTCGCGATCGCGTGTGACGAAATCGTTCTTTCTGACGATGGCTCGAGCGCGGTGAGTCTTCCCGAAGTGCCACTCCTCGGCGTGCTTCCGGGCACCGGCGGGCTCACGCGCCTTGTCGACAAGCGCAAGGTGCGGCGCGACTACGCGGACGTGTTCTCGACGCTTGCCGAAGGCGTGCGCGGCAAGCGTGCGGTGGACTGGGGTATCGTCGACGAGTCGCCAAGCCGGGCTCAGTTTCAGCAAGCGGTGGATCGCAGGTTGGCGGCCATGGTCGCGCGTTCAAGTGCTCAAACGCATCCGTCAATGAAGTTGACTGCACTTGCGGGCGACTACCATGTCGCGGGCACGAACTATCGCTACGTCACGCTCGCTGTCGATGCGGGCCGTCGTGTTGCGGCCCGTACGATTCGTAAGCCCGAAGATGACGAACCCTCCACACCCGCCGAGCTCGCCTCGCGAGGCGCTGACGCGTGGCTCGTTCGTGCATTCCGCGAGCTCGACGATGCGCTCCTCGATCTGCGTTTCAACTATGCAAACGTCGCCGCCATCGAAGTGCGTGCCGAGGGCAGGGCGAGTGCGGTCCTTCAGGCCGAGCGCATCCTTGTCGAGCATGCGGCAGACCCACTCGTCCACGAAGTCACGTGTCTCATCCGACGCGTGCTCAAGCGTTACGACAACACCGCACGCTCGCTCTTCGCGCTAATCGACCAGAAGTCCGCGTTCGCAGGCGTACTACTCGAACTCGCATTGGGTGCAGACCGCACGTACATGCTTGCTGTCGACGGCGTGTCCCTCAGGACTTCGGCGCTGAACGGCGGCACATTCCCGATGGCGACAGAATTGTCACGTTTGCAGGCACATTTCTATCACGACGCATCGAAGGCTGCTGCCGCGCTGGTCGAAACTGCGGCTATCGATACCGCGAGAGCCGGAGAACTGGGGCTCATCACGTTTGCGCCCGACGAACTCGATTGGGAAGACGAGGTGCGCATCGCATTTGAAGAGCGCGCGAGCCTTTCACCCGACGCGATGACGGGCATGGAGGCCAACCTTCGATTCGTCGGTCCCGAGACGATGGAGACGAAAATCTTCGGCCGCTTGTCTGCCTGGCAAAACTGGATCTTTCAAAGGCCCAACGCGACGGGTGCCAAGGGCGCGCTAACGCTCTACGGCAAACCTGAACGTCCAGAATTCGATTTCACTCGCACCTAAAGTTCCGGAGCTACGCCATGTCGAATGTGATCAATTCTGAGCGCATCCCCAACAACGTCGGCCTGTCCGAAGACAAGCGCCTGCAGCGCGCCCTCGAAGAGTGGCAGCCCAACTACCTCAAGTGGTGGAACGAAATGGGCCCCGAAGGTTTTCAGCGCGATCAGATTTTCTTGCGCACGGCCATCTCGGTCGACAGTGACGGTTGGGCGAATTTCGGACACGTCAAGATGCCTGACTACCGTTGGGGCATCTTCCTCGCCGACGCCGTCAAGGACCGCACGATCGGTTTCGGCGACAACATGGGCCAGCCGGTGTGGCAACAAGTTCCTGGTGAGCACCGCAACTCACTTCGTCGGCTTATTGTCACTCAGGGTGATACAGAACCCGCGAGCGTCGAGCAGCAGCGTCTGCTCGGCCATTCGTGTCCCAGCCTCTACGATCTCAGAAACCTCTTTCAAGTCAACGTCGAGGAGGGCCGGCACCTCTGGGCCATGGTCTATCTGCTTCACTCACACTTCGGTCGTGATGGTCGCGAAGAAGCCGAAGCGCTGCTCGAACGCCGCAGCGGTGACGTTGACAAGCCGCGCATCTTGGGTGCGTTCAACGAACCGTGCACCGACTGGCTTTCGTTTTTTATGTTCACTTTCTTTACGGATCGCGACGGCAAGTTTCAGCTTCTCGCGCTCGCCGAAAGCGCGTTCGATCCGCTCTCGCGCACGACGCGTTTCATGCTGACCGAAGAGGCGCACCATATGTTCGTCGGCGAGACGGGCATCCTTCGCATGTGCGACCGCACGGCGCAGGTGATGAAAGAGTCGGGCAAAGACCACCCCGACGACCTGCGCAAACTCGGTGTGATCGATTTCGGCACGATGCAGCGCTACCTCAACCTTTGGTATTCGCTCTCGCTCGATCTCTTTGGTAGCGAGGTTTCGTCCAACGCGGCCAGCTTCTTTGCGAATGGCCTCAAGGGCCGCGCCAAAGAAGACCAGTACGAAGACCATCGCGCGCTCGAAGGCTTCTACACCATCGATCGCTTCAACGAAGGACGCTGGTCGAAGGACGACATCCCACTGCGCAACGCCTTGAACGAGGTGCTGCGCGATGCGTACGTCGAAGACTGCCAACGCGGCGTCGATAAATGGAATCGAACCATCGCTGCGCACGGAGTTTCGGTCGTGCTCAAGTTGCCGAGCCGCAAATTCCACCGCCACGTCGGCGCGAATGCCAACCTTCCGATCGATGTTGCTGGAAATGTAATCGCAACTGGTTCATTTTCAGCAAAGCGCGACGAGTGGCTCCCGTCAGAGAGCGACAAGGCTTTCGTGCAGAGCCTCATGACGGCGCCCGTGTTCGACCCCAAGCAGATGGCCAACTGGATCAGCCCGCCCAAGCAAGGCATCAAGGGCAGGCCGGTCGACTTCGAGTACGTGCGTCGCGATGCGTGACGCCACTATGTAACGAGTCCACGCTTTAAAATGAGCCCCGCGCAGCATGGCGCGACGCATCATTTTCTTGCCGAAGCAACTGAGAAAGCGCGAGCGCGAGCAGCCCCGCATCGTCGAGCCAGCCAATGAGCGGAACGATGTCAGGGACCGCGTCGATGGGCAGCGCCAGGTAGACAAGCGCCGCCGCGAAAGCCGCCTTCTTCCACAGCGGCGTCTTCGGCGACCGCAACGCGCGCCAGGTGCGAACCAACATGCCGCCGGAGCCCAGGGAGCGAGTGCCCGCAATCGTTGCCATGAAGCTTGGCTTTTGGGCAGAATTTTCGTACCTTGCCGCCGGCAAATGCAGTCCCCAGAGCAGTCCTTCGGAACGCAAAAGTTGCGCGTCTGTGGCGTGCTGCCCGCTCCGATGATTGCGCTTGCGCAAGCAAGAACAATGCGCGTAAACGCCACGGTTGAACCTCCGATTCGCATTGAGTACAAGCGCGCTCGACCCCGCCCCGACTGAATCGCCCTGACTGGGTACGAACTGATGCAAATCTTCCCCCGTTCGCTCAATAAGCTCCCACTCGTAGCGGGAGCAGGCGCTGCCCTGGCGCTCCCCGCTGTGGTCTTCGCTGTTTGGTATTGGTTCTCGCCTTGGTACACGGACGTCGGGTACGAACCCCGTCAGCCGGTCGCCTACAGCCACCGCCTTCACGCCGGTGAGCTGGGGATCGACTGCCGGTACTGCCACACGGGCGTCGAAAAATCGCCCGTTGCGATGGTACCGCCGACGCAAACGTGCATGAACTGCCACGCTTCGGTGAAGACCGATTCGGCGAAGCTCGCCCTCGTGCGCGACAGTTGGAAGACCGGCAAGCCGATTCAGTGGGTCAAGGTTCACAAAGAGCCCGATTATGTTTTCTTCGATCACAGCGTTCACGTGTCGGGAGGCGTCGGCTGCGTGAGCTGCCACGGCCGCATCGATCAAGAGGAAGTCGTGCGCCAAACGCAGCCACTTTCGATGGGGTGGTGCCTCGAGTGCCATCGCGACGTGAAGCAGAACCAAGGGGCGTCGGCGTTTATTCGCCCTGTTTCGCAGGTCACCAACATGGAGTGGGTAAGGAAAAGTGACGAGGTTGTGACCCCGCCAAGGCCCCTCAATCCGCCTGAAAATTGCGGGGGATGCCACCGATGAGCAAGCGACAGCCTTACGTTTTTCTCGAGCCGTCGGCCGAGGCCCCAAAGTACTGGCGCACCCTTGAAGAGCGCGCTGAGCTGAGTACCTTTGCCACTCCCGACCTCGCAGCGAAGCGCGCTGCAGAGTTTCCCGACGGGCACTTCACGACGCCGCCCAGTGACGAAGCGATCGCGCTGGGCCGCCGTGGATTTCTGGGGGTGGCAGGTGCGTCGCTTGCGCTCGCTGGCACGGCCGGGTGCCGCCGCCCCGAAGAGAAGATTGTCCCTTACGGCAAGATGCCCGAGCAGATCGTGCCCGGCGTTGCGTCGTTTTACGCCACAGCCATCGCCTCACGCGGCGAAGCGCTCGGCCTTCTCGTCGAATCCCATGAGGGTCGCCCGACCAAGGTCGAAGGCAATCCCGATCACCCTGCAAGCCTTGGTGCGACCGACATCGCAGGGCAAGCGAGCATCCTCGAACTCTACGACATCGATCGCTCGCAAGCGCCGAGCAAGGGCGGCAAACGCGAATCGTTTGAGCCCTTCGAAAGCGCCCTGAAGTCGAAGCTCGTCGCGGCGGATGCCAACAAGGGCGCGAAGCTTCGCTTCCTTGCGCACCCCACAACCTCACCGACCGAGTTGCGTTTACGCGCGGAGATGCAAAAGCGCTATCCGTCAGCAAAGTTGACGGTTTTCGCGCCGCTCTCCGACGGCAACGTCCTCTTGGGAACCAAGCTTGCGTTCGGCAAGGCTCTGCGTCCGCTCGTCGATTACTCCCGCACGAAGATCATTGTTTCACTCGACGCCGATTTCCTCCAGGTCGAGACCGGCGCCGTCCGCGCGACCAAGCAGTTCGCGGCCAGCCGCCGATTGGTAACCGCTACTGACACAATGAGTCGCCTCTATGTCGCGGAGGCACACTTCTCAACGACCGGCGCCAACGCTGACCACCGCGTGCGTGTTCCGCGTTCGCAAATCGCAAAGGTGGCGAGTGCCATCGCCGCACGCCTCGGGACGAAGCACGGCGTTGCGCTCGGAGAAGTCGCGCAAGTTACGCAGGGCCCCGCGAAGGTGGACGGCGTAGCGGACGCCTGGCTCGATGCGGTTGCAAAGGACCTTGCTGACAACAGGGGTGCAAGCGCGGTTGTGGTCGGCGCGTCGCAACCGCCGGCGGTTCACGCAGCTGCAGCAGCCATCAACGCTGCGCTCGGCAACGTCGCACGCACGGTCGCTTACTTCGAGCCGGTCGACGCAGCGGAGGGGGACGCGCTCGCAGATCTCAAAGCGCTTGTCGCTGAAATGGCGGCCGGCCAGGTCGATACCCTCATCGTACTCGGGGGCAATCCAGTCTACGACGCGCCCGCCGATCTCAAGTTTGGAGACGCGCTCGCGAAGGTAGCGTTCTCGGTTCACCTGTCCTCGCACCTCGATGAAACGGGGTCGCGTACGACGTGGCATTTGCCTCGAGCGCATGCTTTTGAAGCGTGGGGCGATCATCGCGGGGTGGACGGAACGGTGGCCCTTCAGCAGCCATTGATTCAGCCGCTTTACCAAGCGTGGAGCGACATCGAGGTTCTCTCAAGGTTCACTTCCTTGACCGAACGCAAGGGTTACGATCTCGCGCGGCTCACGGCTCGTGATCACTTCCTCGGCATGCGCGGCTACACGCTGTGCGGATCCGACGGCGTGAACATTCAATGTCGTGATGCGGCCGGTGCCACCACGGTGCTCACGACGGCTGCCCTCGAGCGTGAATGGAAGAAAGCGCTTTACGATGGACGCATTGGCGCAACCCGCGGTGGCGTCTCGGACCTCGCGGTGACGGCCGCGACTGTCGCGCAGGCGTTGGCCAAGGTGCAAGCCCCAGCGCCGAGCAAGGGCAGCCTCGAAGCCCTGTTCATCCCTTGCGCCAAGATGCTCGACGGCCGGTTCGCCAACAACCCATGGCTGCTCGAGATGCCCGATCCGAACACGCACGTCGTTTGGGACAACCCGGCGTTGCTCGCACCTGCCACCGCGCTCGAACTGGGTATCGAAAACGGCGACATGCTCGATGTGACCGCCGGCGGGCAGACAGTCAAGGTAGTTGCCTATGTGCACCCAGGCACCGCCGCGAACGTGGTGGTCCTGTCGTCGGGATGGGGACGGACCAGGGCCGGTCGCCTCGGCAACGGCAAGGGTTTCGACATCGGCCCTCTTCGAACCTCTGCGGGTTACCACTTCGCAAGCGCAGCAAAAGTAACCAAGTCAGGCACAACGTACCAAGTTGCGCAAACGCAGTCGCACCACTCAGCAGAGGGCCGGCCAATCGCACGCGAGGCCACCCTGTCCGAGTTCCAAGCGAATCCGAACTTCGCGCAACTGCAGTCGCCCACACCGAAACTCCTGCCCCTGTGGCAGCCCCAAGACTATTCGCAGGGCTACCAGTGGGGCATGGTGGTCGACCTCAACTCATGCACGGGTTGCGGATCGTGCGTGGTGGCGTGCCAGGCCGAGAACAACGTTCCGGTCGTGGGCAAAGTTGAAGTCGCGCGCGGTCGCGAGATGCACTGGATGCGCATCGATCGCTACTTCGTCGAGGATCCAAAGCAGGGCGCCACCGCCGACGACCCGCTTGTCGTGGCCCAGCCACTGATGTGCGTTCACTGCGAAACGGCGCCGTGCGAAAACGTGTGCCCCGTCAACGCGACCGTCCACAGCGCCGAGGGCTTGAACGAGATCGCATACAACCGCTGCATCGGCACCAGGTACTGCGCGAACAACTGCCCGTACAAGGTGCGTCGATTCAACTACCTTAACTGGCACAACGACAGCGTCTGGGCGAAAGAGAAAGACTACCCCGAGACCTACCAGATGCAGCACAACCCGAACGTGACCGTTCGCTTCCGCGGCGTGATCGAGAAGTGCAGCTACTGCGTCCAGCGCATTCAAGCCGCGAAGATCAAGGCGAAGCGCGAGAACCGCACGATCGTCGACGGCGAGGTTCGCAGCGCGTGCCAGCAGGTCTGTCCGGCCGACGCGATCGAGTTTGGCAACTTGAACGATCCCACTTCGCGCGTTGCGAAGGCTGCTCGCAACCACCGCAACTACGCGTTGCTGGGCGAGATCGGAACCAAGCCGCGCACGACCTACCTCGGCAAGGTCCGTAACCCGAATCCAGATTTGCAAAAAGCTCTCGCGGCCTCTGTGCCGTCTGATGCGTCCGCAAAGGGGCACCACTAATGGGCTACTATGAGCCATTACAGGAACTTGACGAAGCCTACCTCGTAGCGCCGGGTTCAACGCTCGCCGAAGTCACCGAGGACATCGCGTCGGTCACCGAGAACGCCGCACCACGGGGTTGGTGGATCGTCTTCATGGGCGCGCTCAGCTTGCTTGCGCTCTTTGGCGGGACCGTCGGTTACCTGTTCTATCGCGGCGTCGGCGTGTGGGGTAACTCGTCGCCCACGTACTGGGCGTGGGACATCACCAACTTCGTTTGGTGGGTCGGCATCGGTCACGCCGGAACGCTCATTTCCGCCGTGCTCTTCCTGTTCCGCCAGAAGTGGCGCACCGGGATCAACCGCTTCGCCGAAGCGATGACGATCTTCGCCGTCATGTGCGCGCTGATCTTCCCTGGCATCCACGTAGGCAGGCCCTGGGTCCTGCAGTGGATGTTCCCGCTGCCGAATCAGATGTCGCTTTGGCCGAACTTCAAGAGCCCGCTCCTGTGGGACCTTTTCGCCGTCGGCACCTATTTCACGGTCTCTGCGATGTTCTGGTTCGTGGGGCTCATCCCCGACCTGGCGACGCTTCGCGATCGTTCGATCAACAAGTGGCGGCAACGCATCTACGGCTTCCTGGCCCTCGGTTGGCGCGGGTCGAATCGTCACTGGCAGAATTACGAACGCACCTACATGATTCTCGCGGCGCTCTCGACGCCACTCGTGCTTTCAGTGCACTCGGTCGTTTCGTTCGACTTCGCAACGTCGGTCATCCCGGGTTGGCATACGACGATCTTCCCGCCTTACTTCGTTGCGGGCGCCGTGTTCTCGGGCTTCGCAATGGTGATGACGCTGCTGCTCGTTTCTCGCACCGTCTTCAAGCTCCATCGCGTGGTGCTCATGCGCCACCTCGAGCTGATGAACAAAATCATGCTCCTGACGGGCATGCTCGTTGGCTACGCGTACGCGATGGAGTTCTTCGTCGCTTGGTATTCGGGCAACGAATACGAGCGCTACGTCTTCGTGAACCGCGCGTTCGGCCCGTACGCATGGGCGTACTGGACGATGATCTCGTGCAACGTGCTGTCTCCTCAGGTGTTCTGGTTCAAGAAGCTGCGACGCAACATCCCGGTGATGTTCGTCGTGTCGATTGTGATCAACATCGGCATGTGGTTCGAACGCTTCGTGATCATCGTGACGTCGCTCCACCGTGACTTCTTGCCGTCGGCGTGGGGCATGTTCTCGCCGACCGTGATCGACCTCACGACCTACCTCGGAACGATGGGTGTCTTCTTCACGCTCTTCATGCTCTTCCTTCGTTGGCTGCCTGCGGTCGCGATCTCAGAAGTGAAGGGCACCATGCCGCAAGCCGATCCGCACCACCACGATCTCGTGCCGGAGGGTGCAGAATGAGCGCCGCGTCGAAGACCGAACCCAAAAAACGAGTCGCGCTTGTACTCGCGCAATTCGAGACGGCTGCGGACGTGATTCACGCGGCTGCAAAAGTGCGCGATGCAGGCTACAATTGCTGGGACACCCACACGCCCTTTCCGATCCACGGAATGGATAAGGCAATGGGCCTTCCCGATTCGCGCGTCGGCTGGCTCGTTCTTGGAGGTGCGCTCACCGGCCTCACCGCTGGCTTCGCCATGATGTGGTGGATGAACGGCGTCGACTACCCAACCGTAGTCGGTGGCAAGCCACCATTCACGACGCCGTCGATGGTGCCTGTGCTGTTCGAACTCACGGTGCTCTTCTCGTCATTCGCAGCCGTATTTGGCATGTTTGGCTTGAACAAGCTGCCGCGGCATCACCATCCGATTTTCGAGTCCGATAGGTTTCGGTCGGCGACCGACGACAAGTTTTTCATTTCGATTGAAGCCGAGGACCCCAAGTTCAACGCAGACAAAGTGCGTTCGCTTTTTGAAGGAGCAAACGCCAAGCACGTCGAAGTGCTTGAAGAGGAGGTCGAGGCGTGAACCGTCTTCTACTAACAGCAGGTCTTCTTTCTATTTGCGGCGTCGCGAGTTGCCGCGGTGACGTTAGCGAGGAGCCGCCGATCCACTTGCAACGCAACATGTTCTCTCAAGAGCGCTACGACCCACAGGCGTTCAGCCCGTTCTTCGAAGACAACCGATCCATGCGCTCGCCCGTCGAAGGAACCGTATCGCGGGAGCACTACGAAGCCGACGACACGATTGCGACCGGTCGCTTTGCCGACAACAGCGGTTACGTGTTGACCGTTCCCACTGCAATCGCGGCGCGCCTCGGCGGGCCTGACAAAATGGTCCAGCGGGGCCAAGAGCGCTTCAACATCTATTGCACGCCTTGTCACGACAAGGGCGGCAACGGCCGTGGAACAGTCGCTCGCGTTCCCAATGGTTTCGCGAAGCTTCCGAGTCTCCACGACGCCCGGCTACGCGAAGTGCCGGACGGGCAACTCTTTGCAACGATCACGAACGGCGTGCGGATGATGCCTTCGTACGCGGCGCAGGTACCGGTGAACGATCGCTGGGCAATCGTCGCCTATGTGCGCGCGTTGCAAATGAGCCAGGGCGCCAATAACGACCAAGGAAAGAAGTGACGCGATGAGTGCGGACAAATCCACCGACGCCTCAAACGACTATCGTATCAAGCCTGGCTCGGGTTGGTCGGGTGCTTGGAAGAAGGCCGCTGCGGTCGGAGTTTTCGGATTTGCGCTCGCCGGGTTTGGCTTCACCCAAGATGCCAAGCGGTTCGCGTTTTCGTATCTGTTCGCGTTTTTCTTCTTCCTGTCGCTCGCCCTGGGCGCGCTTTTTTTCGTCGTCGTGCAGCACCTCACGAAGGCGGGATGGAGCGTCACCGTTCGCCGCACGGCGGAGTTTTTTATGGCCGGGCTTCCGGCCTTCGCCGTGCTGATCATTCCGCTCATCGCACTGATGGCGCAGCTCTTCCCGTGGCTTGCGCCGCACGCCGCGGCAGGCCATGGCGCGAGCACACACGCGGAGATTGCGCTCATCCGCGAAGCGCACGCTGCTGACTTGCACGCGCCTCAAGCTGCTGACTCGCACGCGCCTCGCAAGGCCGGACCGAGCGTGGTCGCTCGTGTGGCCGCCCGTGATCCAGAGGCTGCACTGGAGGCGGCGAAGGCCCATGAGCACGCGAAGCTCATCGAAGGGAAGAAGTCTTACCTCAACAAGCCTTTCTTCCTGGCGCGCAACGCGTTCTACATCGTGGTGTGGGCGGCTCTTGCGTACTGGTTCTTCAAGAACAGCACCGACCAAGATCGCACCAAGAGCAGGCAAGCCACGGTCAACGCGCAGACCTGGTCGCCGCTGGCACTTGCACTCTTTGCGCTGACGCTCACGTTCGCGTCGGTCGACTGGCTCATGTCGCTCAACCCGACCTGGTTCTCCACCATCTTCGGCGTTCAGGTTTTTGCAGGCAGCGTCGTCTCTGCGCTCGCGGTCCTCATCCTTGTCACCATGTCGCTCCGCGACACCACGCTCAAGGGGGCGATCAACGTTGAGCACTACCACGACATCGGCAAGCTGCTTTTCGGGTTCAACTGCTTCTGGGCGTACATCTCGTTCTCGCAGTTCTTTCTCATCTGGTACGCCAACATCCCCGAGGAGCTTGCCTACTTCCACATGCGCTGGTCCGAGAATGGCGGCACTTGGCAAGGTGTAACGGCCGCGCTTCCGATTCTGCACTTTGCGATTCCGTTCTGGCTCCTCCTATCGCGGAACGTAAAACGTAACGCAGCAGGTCTTGTTTTGGGCTCCGTGCTGCTGCTCGTCGTGCAAGTGCTCGAGATGTACTGGAACATCCTTCCAAACTTTGGGCCCTTCGCTCCGCACTGGCTCGACCTTGCGTGTTTCCTCGGAGTCGGCGGCGCGTACCTCGCGGTGGTCTTTCACCGCATGGAGAACTTTCCGCTCGTTCCCGTTGGCGATCCCCGCCTCGCACGAGCGCTTCACTTTGAGAACGCGTAAGGCGCGAGGACGAAAATCATGGCGGTTGAACAGATTGGCGTTAGACACTCTCGTGTTTTAGGAATCGGCATCGGCTCCGTCGTCATCCTGGTTGTCGTTCGCATCGGCCTGACGACGTACTTCACGAAGATGACCGATCTCGAGATGCAGACCAAGCGCGTCGCCACTGGCGTCGAGCGCATCCACGCGTTTAGGGCCGAGGAAGCGAGGGCGCTTGGCACGTCAGCCGTGCCGCTCGATCGCGCGATGGTTGCGGTGGCCAATCGGCAGCGTGCGGTCGAGCCAAAGCAGTCAACCGACAACGGGGCGATCGATGGCTGGAAGGAGCGCCCGAAGGCGGCCCCAGCGTCGTGGCCCTTGCCACCACCGCTGCCAGGCGCAAACGCTGCGGATGCCGGTGACGCGGCTGCCGACAGTGCAGGCCCCACTGCAGCAGCCCCTACCGCCGATGCTGGCAGCCCCACTCCTCATTCACCCGAGCACCACTAAGACTGTGAACACGCCATTTTCGCCCAGAAGATCCGCTCGCCCCGCCGCGCTTTTTGCGGTGGTCATGGTGCTTTTCGGGTGTTGGGCGATGAAGAACGTGTTCGCTGGCGACTTCCGCGCCGTGCGGCGCATGGCAACAACCCACGAATCGTCGGGTGCGATCGAAAATGCGACGCCCGCTGAACTCATGGGCGTTGATGTCGTGGAGCATCTCGGTGGTCAGCTTCCGCTCAACGCAGAGTTTCTCGATGCCGACGGGAAGGCAGTCAAGCTAGGTGACTACTTCGACGGCAAGCGTCCAACGCTTCTCGTATTTGCGTACCACACGTGCCCGATGCTCTGCAGCCTCGTGCTCGATGCGGTCTCGCGGAGCGTGGAAGGCGTGGCGTGGACGGTGGGTAAGCAATTTGACGTTGTGGTCGTAAGTATCGACCCGCGCGATACGCCAGGGTCCGCGGCAAAGAAGCGGGCGCAGGTCGCGCAGAAGTACACGCGTGGTAAGGGCTCAACCGCCGGCTGGCACTTCTTGGTGGGCAACTACGCGGCGGTGTCAAAGGTAACCGAGACCGTCGGATTTCAGTATCGCTTTGACGCCGAGAAGCAAGAATACGCGCACCCTGCGGCAATCTACTTAACGACGCCAGCAGGCAAGCTTGCTCGTTACCTCTACGGCATCGAGTTTTCACCCAAGGACGTGACCTTCGGTCTCTACGAAGCGTCTGAGGGCAGGACACTCTCCGCCGGAGAGAAACTGCTCATGTATTGTTACCATTACGATCCCAAGGGGAAGAAGTATGTCCCGTTGGCCATGAACATCATGCGTCTGGGTGGCGGAGCGACAGCGCTCTCACTCGGAGGATTGCTCGCCGTGCTCTCACTTCGGGAGCGGCGCATTCGAGTTAAGAGCGCGCGCCCACCCACGCCAAAGAAGGCGCCAAAGAACGCTGAAGAGAAACACAGCCCATGAAGCTAGCCATGCTCGCCCCGACTTCATTTCAACTGCCCGAAGCGATGTCGTCCTTCGCGCCAACGATCGACGATCTCTACATGAAGATCTACTGGCTGAGCGTCGTGTTCTTCGTCGCGATCGTCGGTGCGATGGTCTACTTCGCCGTGAAGTACCGCAAGCGCGCGGGTCACAAGGCCGAGGCAGCGACACACAGCGTTTTCATGGATCGCCTGGAGGTCTTCTGGACCGTAGCCCCGATCTTCATCTTGCTGCCCCTCTTTCACGAGGGCTTCAGGGGGTACATGGACCTCTCCGTAGCGCCCGCTGACTCGATCGAGATTCGCGTGCGTGGTGCCCAGTGGCGCTGGGAGTTCGAGTATCCGAACGGCGAGAGCGACAACGTCCTTCACGTTCCTGTGAACAAGAACGTCAAGCTGATCATGTCATCGGAAGACGTCCTTCACGCGTTCTTCGTTCCCGAGTTCCGGGTGAAAAAGGACCTCGTGCCTGGCATGTATTCGTCAGTGTGGTTTCGTCCGACCGTGACCGGCGAAGCCGACTTGTTCTGCGCCGAGTATTGCGGCGGCAAGAGCAAGGACAACACCGGCGCCGAGCTCCCGCCGGCGCAGTTCAACGGACACTGGTCGATGATCAGCAAGGTCAAGATCGACACACCTGAGGCGTTCGACAAGTATCTTGACAACATGGCGCCGGTGGGCCCGCTAGAGGAGCGCGGTAGGGCCCTCTATTTGAAGAAGGCTTGCGTCGGCTGCCACACCATCGATGGGAGCAAGGGCGTCGCACCCACGTGGAAGGGTGTATTCGGCAAATCGCACAAGATGGCAGACGGTACGGATGCCGTCATGGATGAGAACTACGTTCGCGAATCTATCTTGAACCCCAACGCCAAGATCGTCGCGGGGTACACCGCACCGAGCGTGATGCCCACCTACCAGGGCACGCTCAAGGAAAAAGAAATCGACGCGATTATCGCGTTCATGAAGAGCTTGAAGGAATAGGCGCGTTCGTGCGCGGAGGAAGCAACATGTCGGCCGTTGACAAACCCATCGCTGGACACGTGGACGATAGCCACGGCGATCCGAACGCGAGCTACCTCGAAGCCAAGCATGGCATCGGACCGTGGCTCTATACGCTCGATCACAAGCGCATCGGGTTGATGTACCTGGTGATGATCTCGCTCGCGTTTCTGGCCGGAGGCATCTTCGCGCTCCTCGTGCGACTCGAGTTGTTCACCCGCGGCAAGACGATCATCGACGCCGAGACGTACAACAAGTTCTTCACGCTTCACGGCGCGATCATGGTGTTCCTCTTCATCATCCCGTCGATTCCGGCGGGCCTCGGGAACTTCTTTTTGCCCATCATGGTGGGTGCCAAAGATGTCGCGTTCCCGCGCCTCAACATGTGGAGCTTCTACATCTACCTGATCGGTGCGGTGATCTCGCTGGCCAGCATTGTGATCGGCTCGGTCGACACCGGCTGGACGTTCTACACGCCGTACAGCACGACGACGGCCACTGCGGTCGCCTCGATGACCTTCGGTGTGTTCGTCCTAGGCTTCTCGTCGATTCTCACGGGCCTGAACTTCATCGTCACCGTGCACACGATGCGCGGTCCGGGCATCACCTGGCGACGCTTGCCGCTGTTCGTCTGGGGCATGTACTCAACGGCGCTGATTCAAGTGCTTGCGACGCCAGTCCTCGCGATCACCGTTGCGCTCTTGATGATGGAACGCGTCTTCGGCCTGGGTATCTTCAACCCGAAGCTCGGCGGTGATCCGGTTCTCTTTCAGCACTTCTTCTGGTTCTACTCGCACCCGGCGGTCTACATCATGATCGTCCCCGGTATGGCGATCATCAGCGAGGTGCTCGCGACCTTCACGCGGCGTCCGATCGTTGGGTACTTCGCCGGTGCGATGAGCTCGCTCAGTCTCGCGCTGCTCGGCTTCCTTGTGTGGGGCCACCACATGTTTACGGCCGGCATGAGCGAGTTCTCAACGATGCTCTTCTCCGCGCTCACGTTTCTCGTGGCGATCCCGTCGGGTGTGAAGGTCTTCAACTGGACGGCCACGCTCTACAAGGGCGAGGTCTGGTTCACGACGCCGATGCTCTATGCGCTCTCGTTCATCTTCCTTTTCAGCATCGGAGGATTGACGGGGCTCTTCTTGGGCACGCTCTCAGTTGACGTGCACCTGCATGATACATATTTCGTCGTCGCGCACTTTCACTACGTGATGATGGGCGGTACGGTGATGGGCTTCTTGGCCGGCATGTTCTACTGGTGGCCCAAGATGACGGGGAAGCTCTACAACGAGACGCCTGCGAAGGTCGGCTGGTTCCTTGTGTTCGTCGGCTTCAACGTGACGTTCATCGCGCAGTTCATCATGGGCTCGCGCGGTATGCCGCGTCGCTACTACGACTACCTTCCGCAGTTCGAGCCGTTTCACAAAGCGTCGACGATCGGTTCGTGGATCTTGGGCCTCGGCCTGATCATCGAGGCCGTCACGCTTCTGAGTTCGCTCAAGAACGGCAAGAAGTCTCCACCGAACCCCTGGGGCTCGGCAGGATACGAGTGGCAGACGGCTACGCCTCCGCTGCTTTTCAATTTCAAGGAGATTCCGGTCAGGACCCGTGGCCCCTACGACTACCACTTGGCAACGCCCGAAGATCTGTACGACGGCTTTCCTGAAGGAGAACCTCATGGCGACTGAAACAGGCCACGCGAGCGCGGAGCATCCCGAGCATCAAGAGCACCCGCACTTTTTGCAGCATCATTTCGAAACGCCCGCGCAGCAATATGACGCGTCGAAGCTCGGCATGTGGGTGTTCATCGCGACCGAAATCTTGATGTTCGGTGGCCTCTTCGTGGCCTACCTCATCTACCACGCGCAAGAGCCCGAACTCTTCAAGCTCGCCCACCATGCGCTCGACAAGAAGCTCGGCGCGCTCAACACCGTCGTCCTATTGTTCAGCAGCTTGACGGCTGCCCTTGCGGTGCGTTCGGCCCAATTGGGGAAGCGCAACCGCACCTCCGCGTTTCTGGTTGTGACACTCCTCTGTGCCGCAGCGTTCTTGGTGGTGAAGTACTTCGAGTACAGCCACAAAATTCACGCGGGGCTCTTGCCGGGGCGCTGCTTCGGTCATCCCGGGTTTGCCAATTGCATCGGCGACGCGGGCCTTGCCACGCAACCCCTCGCAGTCTCGGTGCAAGAGCACGGAATGCTGCTTCAGCTGCCCACGCGCGCGAACATGTTCTTTGCGCTCTACTTCATGATGACCGGCCTGCACGGCGTTCACGTTCTTGTGGGCATGTCGCTGCTGACCTGGGTGCTCATCAAGAACATCAAGGGCCACTTTTCGCCCGAGTACTTCACGCACGTCGATCTCAGCGCGCTTTACTGGCACTTGGTCGACCTCGTGTGGATTTACCTCTTCCCGCTTTTGTATTTGGTGAGCTGACCCAGAAGGAATCCGATGTCCACACACTCAAGCGAAGCCCACGACGGCCGTGTTCACGTGCACATTGCGCCGACCAAGTTTTACATCGGCATCTTCGCGGCCCTCATTGTTCTCACCTTCATCACGGTAGGCGCTTCCTACGTTGACCTCGGGGCGGCGAACACGGTGGTGGCGATGCTCATCGCGACGATCAAGGCGTCGCTCGTTGCCGCGTTCTTCATGCATCTGACGCACGACCGGTTGTTCAACACGGTGTCGCTCGTCAGCGCGTTCCTGTTTCTCGCGATCTTCTTCGGCTTTACGTATGACGACCTCGGTAAACGTGGTCGAGTCGACGAGGCGCAGGGTACGTCCGTACACGCGACCAATGGGCAAGCGGCTCCTGGGGGTCTGCCCTCGTCAGCGCCGGCCGCGCCGGCAGCACCAGCGCACCATTGACCCCGAAGGCATGACGACGCGCGCGGGATCGCTCGCATTCGTAACGTTGTTCGCTCTCTTTAGCTGTACGCGTAAACACGTACGGGAGCAGTCGGTCGCAGAGTTGCCTTACCCAGGCTGCGAGGCCGGAGCGCCCGCGCGCGCTCTCGAGGTTGCGTACCGGTCCGGCAAGGGCTCGCTTGAGCGCGACGTGACAGAGCGTTTCGAACTGGGCCGCGACGCATGCGGGCAGCTTGTCGCCACGACGCACCAAGAATGGCGACTCTCGGTCGATGACGTGGAGGTCATTTTTGATCGCGAGGGGCTCCCGTCGCGCGCGTGGAAACGCATGACGATCCCGGGCTCGAGTCGGCCGGATGGCCACGCTGACGTGAGGCGCTACGAATTGCGTACACCAGAAGTTACAATTAAGCGACGGACCGCCGAGGGAGAGATCATCTTCGAGCGCTTGCTGCCAGGAGGGCGCGCCAAGGACGAAGGCGTGCACGGTACGCGTCCAACTGCCGTCGTGGGTCCAGGCCGCGGCCTGCTCACGGTGTGGCTGCAGCGTGTGAAGTTGCCCGTTGGTGGCAAGGCACGCGAATGGGTGCTCGACTGTCGCGACATGGTGGAGAAGGTTCAGCTTGCGACGCTCGTGCGTGACGCCGATCGGTTCGACCCAGGGCTCAACCGCAACGTGCGCGTGTACACACTCTACGGACGTGAGAGTGTGTTTGCCGATGAGCGCGACGTGGTGATTGGCGACCTCGGCGGGCTAGTGCGCGATGAGGCGCTTGAGGGCCGGCCCTTCGCGCATCGGTTTGGCGCACCTGATCCGGTGCGCACACCGTAGCTCCCCGCCGACCTAGCGCGTCATCGCTTCTAGCGTTGCGCGCACGTATCGCGTCGCAAGCTCGACGGTTCGCGCTCCTCCATCGGGCGTCCGTTGGGCGAGCGGTGCGACTTCCATGATGTCGCCCCCTGAAATGCCGACCTCGTTTGCAAGTTGGTCAATCAACTTGAACAACAGCGCGGGCTCAAGACCGCCAGGCTCGGGCGTGCCGGTGGCATCGGCGTAGCGTGCGTCGATGCCGTCGATGTCGTTGCTGAAGTAAACATTGTTGACGTTTAGCGACCGGCAGTGCGCGACGATGCGCTCGATGCTGCCCTCAGGATCGCTCCCACACTCGTCAGCCCAGAACTGCTTCACGCCGAGCGTGCCCTCCCAGTGCTCCTTCGGGAAGCGTGTTGCGCGAATGCCGAGCTGAACGAGTTTGCCGCCACGCCCCAGCATCTCGTTCGCGTGGTACGACCACGTTGCGAAGCAGTAGTCGACGCCCAGTCGCGTTTCGAGGAGATCGGTGTGCGCGTCGGATTGGACGATCGCAAAGTCTGGGCGGGCCTTGTGCAACGACGAAACCGAGGGCCACGCGCAGGAGTGATCGCCGCCGATGGTGAAGGGCTTGATGCGCGGGTTGAGCGCGTAGACGAGGTCGAATGCGCGTTCGGCGATCGAGAGCGGAGACACGGGTAGCGGGATGCTCACGTGCGGGTAAAGCGCCGCGCGCGCCTTGTCGATCTGCGCCTCGTTCAGCATGGAGTCGTGAAGAAACTGCGGCACGACAAAGACGTCGCCAATGTCGACGATGCCGCGTTCGTCGCACCACGCGGTCCAGTGGTCATCGCGAAGGAGCTCCGCACGAATCGCGCTCGGGCCCAGGTTTGCGCCTCGCACGAAGCCGGCGCCTACGTCGGAGGGAATCGCGGCGATGAACACTTGCGCTCGCTCGATGCGCTCGAGGTTTCTGCGAAACGCGGCGTTTACGCTCGCCGCATTATCCGCGCCGTAGAGCGCTCGCTGCGCCGCCTCTTGCTCCGCGCGACCGGTCGACACCAAGTAAAGGCCGCCACCCGCTGGGCGCAGCAGCAAAGCGAGTTCGTCGATGGGGTGCATGCGGTTCATTGTAGGCGCCAGGGAGCCTCATCTCAGGCTGCAATCTTTCTTACATCCTTCCAACCGTTAGTCTCGTGGGCAGCCTTCCATAGGTCGTGATTCCGTTGGAGGTTCATCCAAAGTTCTGCAGTCGTATCAAAAGCGACCGAGAGTCGCAGCGCCATGTCTGGAGTGACTGAACCATGCTCATTCACGAGCTTCGACACGGTCTTTCGCGACACCTTCAAGGCTACGGCAAGGTGGGATACTGATATTGCGAGCGGCTCTTGGTACTGCCTTCGAAGAATTCCACCAGGGTGAACAGGTTGTCGAGTTTGCGGTTTCATCCAATACCTCAGTGATAGTCGGCGTAGTCCACATCGCGAGCGTCGCCCTTGTCAAAACGGAAGATGACTCGCCAATTTCCAGAAACCGTCACCGCCCAGTACCCCTTCAGGTCACCTTTCAAAGGGTGGAGCCGAGATCCTGGGAAGCTCATGTCGCGAACATCTGTGGCGGCGTGAAGCATGTCGAGAATGTCGACCAGTTTTTGCACATGATTTGGATCGACACCTTTCTTGCTCCCTTTGAGAAAGAGGTTCTCAAGGGCTTTGTTCGCGAAGCTCTTGATCACTGATAGCAGTGTAACCCATAGGGTTACGGTCAGCAAGCCGTGCCATGCGCGGTTCATTGGATCCGTCCTCGCGTGTCAAGCGCCCGAGAGGCCGCGTTCTGTGATAATCGCGATGGCACCATGCGGTTCTCTCGCGCGCTCATTCGCACCACCAAAGAAGATCCCTCCGACGCATCGAACGTGAGCCACGTTCTTTTGACCCGTGCCGGTTACATTCGGCGTGTCGGCGCTGGCATGTACGACTTTTTGCCGCTCGGCCTTCGCGTCCTGCGCAAAGTCGAGCGCATCGTCCGTCAAGAAATGGACGCTTCAGGGGCAGAAGAGATCCTCATGCCCGCGATGCTGCCTGCGGAGTACTTCAAGGAAACAGGCCGCTGGGACGGCTTCGGCGACACGCTCTTGCGCCTGAAGGATCGCAAAGGTGGCGACTACCACTTGGGGCCGACGCACGAAGAGATCGTCACCGACATCGCGCGGCGTGAAATTCACAGCTGGCGCGACATGCCCAAGAACCTTTACCAAATTCAAACGAAGTTTCGCGATGAGCCACGGCCCCGCGGTGGGCTCTTGCGTTGCCGCGAGTTCATCATGAAAGACGCGTACTCGTTCGACACCTCCGAAGAGGGCGCGAAGAAGAGCTACGAAGCCATGCGCAAGGCCTATGTGCGCATTTTCGATCGCATTGGGTTACAATATCGCATGGTCGCTGCAGACTCGGGCGCGATGGGCGGCTCGACCAGCGCTGAGTTTCAGGTGCTGGCCGACTCGGGCGAAGACGCCATCGTTGCGTGCAAGGCTTGCGAATACGCCGCCAACGTCGAGGTTGCGACCGTGGGGGCGAGCGACGAGGGCGTGCAAGGGACGGGACGGTCGAAAGAAAAAGTGCACACGCCTGGTCACGGCGGTATTGACGATGTCGTCAAGTTTCTTGGCGTGAGCGCGAAGGTGATGCTCAAGTCGCTTGTCTATCTCGCGGGAGGCGAACTCGTTCTTGCAGTGGTCCGTGGCGATCACGAAGTGAATGAAGTG
>CAMBEV010000014.1 GCA_945865595.1 Nannocystis exedens
TTCTTCGACGAGTAACTTGCCGGTGTTGGGCAGCGACCGAGATTCAAGCTCGACGGCGACTTCATCGGCCTGATCGAGAACGTCGTCCTCAACTCCGTACTCGTCGTCATCTGAGACCGACGTTGAAGCAAGCGTTGCATGATTCGAAGATGTGATTGCGCGATGGTGCGCCTGAAGGGTGCGATGAAACGCCTCGACGCTTGATAGAAGCCGTTTCTGCAAATTGACGAACACCAACGAATGACGACCTCGTTGCGGCTTCATCATGCTCGCGTACTCAGCCAACTTACGCGCAAGAACAAGCTCTGCAGAGTCGGCGCTTCCCACCGTGAGGGGCACAAGCACGCGCTTCGGAAAATTGCCTCGACCGAGGTGTCGAAGGTCTTCCTTGAGGCGACGCACCATCACGGTTTCGAGCTGCTCGCGTGCGACTTTAACGCCACGCGTGAAGCGTTGTGGATCAAGAATCTCGAGCAACGCTGAGAAGCTGTTCGAGTGACCGTTGTGCGGCGTTGCACTCAGAAACAAACGATTCTCAAAGCGAGGCGCAATGTCGCGAATGACGTCGGTGATCTTCGAGTCGACCGCATACCGACTCGCCGCAGCGGGCGCTGCCACGTGCGCCTCGTCGAGAATGAGCAGGCTCTTGCGCGCGCGCTCACCAATGTGTTGCAAAATCGGATCGCGAAATCCAGGACGACGCAGCGTCTGATGCGACACAATGAACCGCGTGTGCGTGCTCCAAGGGTTCACGCCGAACCCACGCTCTTCGCGTCGCCGCATGATGAACGTGCGGTTCATGATTTCAAAGTGAAGGCCGAAGCGCTTCTGCATCTCGTCGCGCCATTGAAGGCTGACCGAAGCTGGGCAGACGATGAGCATGAACTCAACGCGTTGCCGAAGCAGCAATTCTTGGGCGATGAGCCCCGCTTCGATCGTTTTGCCGAGCCCCACGTCATCGGCGATGAATAAGTTTGCGCGGGGCAGGGCGAGTGCTTTTCGAAGAGGCGTGAGCTGATGATCGAACAGCTGAATGCCCGCACGAAACGGCGATTGAAAGAGCTTGGCGTCAGTCGCCGTCACGCTGTTCCACTTCAGCGCATGTAGGTAGGCCGCGAAGTGCCGCGGTGGGTCGAGCCGCGACACGTCGCCGAGGCCATGCGACTCAGGCTTCGTTACCTTCGCGCCGAGCTCAAGCTCCCAGAGGATATCGAGCGTGCGGCCTTGGTTGTCGTCGTCGAGGCAAACGAGTTTGACGAGCGTTAGATCGCCGGCGCGCGGAGGCGAAACCACCGCTTCAACAAGCCATTGCCGATGCCGTGCTTGAACGATGGTGCCGGCAGTTGGTAAATAAGATGAACGTTCAACCGAGTTGAACAATTGCGGCGGCGGCGCGCTTTCCGTTGCGCCGTGGGCTTGCAGCAGACGCGCGGCGAGTTCAGCGCGTGCGCGACCGCTGTCGTCGAGATTGTGAGCGCGGCACGCGGCTTTCAGTTCGTCGCGGAGGAGTTGTGAGACGAGCGTCCGGAAGCGAAGGGAGCCAGTGCGCGTGAACGAGGCGACTTGTTCGTCTTTGGTTGCGGCCTGCGGCAGCGCGACTTCGAAGGTGCGCGCGAGATCGAAGAGACGCGGCTTGGAGAGAAGCTGAAGAAGGGAAGCGGTGGACGGTGCGGTCATATGACGAGCTCCCGTCCGTTGAAGATCGTTGCTTTCCCAGCGTCGTGGCGTGCGTGAAGCTGCTCATAGAAGTGCATTCGTGTAGTGCCGCCGCGAGCGCGATCGAGTTGAGATAGAGGGCCGAGAAGGACCTGGTCGACCAGGTCCTCTGCCGCCGCCCTTCCGCTGATGATGTTTAGTTCAGCGGCTGGCCAAGTCGAATCGGTCCCAACTAATCGAAGATCGTTTAGGACTTGCTCCACGTAGGCAAACGTCGATTCCCAGTCCGGCAAATCGAACATCTTGGTGGTCGCAGTGGTCCCTCGCTCCCATGGGTGGGCTCGGTGGTTATCGCGATCGTCGACGGCGCCCCGAACAACGTCTGCAAACCGATCCCTAAGGCCTTGGATGTCCGCTGTTGCTGGTCTCGGTCCAACAACATCTGGGAAGAGCCTGTGAACAGCCTGTGTGTGGCCTTCCTCGTCCAATCTTCGCAGGTACGCATCACGAGCCTTGGTCACTTTGCGCTTCTTGCAAGGTAGACAGCTCACATGGTGAGCGGCGATTTGTCCGAGGAGGCCACCTTTGCCGTACGCCGCTTTGCACCAAGAGCCGATGTTGATTCCCAGCATATCGCGCAGATCGATCATCATCATCCAGACCACAGCGTGTCGGATTTCAAATGTCTTGCCTCGCGACACTTCGTTCAACTCCTTGACGAATGCCGCAACGACAAAATACCTGCGCCTTATGTCGTAGAGTTCGTGTTGTGCCTCATCGATCAGTTGCGCAAATGCCTGGCCCGTCGGATCGGGGGCGACGGCCGTCATCGTTGATCCTCACGGCGCAAAACGCTGCGTCCACCCCCCACCCGCTTCGCTTCCCCCAACGCCGCAAGCAACTTCTCCCCCGCACCTTTCCGATCCACGAACCAATCCGTCGACCACACGCGGTGAATCTTCCACCCCATCTTCTCGAGCACCGCTTGTCGCAACCGATCCCGATCCCGCGCCGTCACCGACGAGTGAAACCGCGCGCCATCACACTCAACACCAAGCACGAACACGTCACGGCGCTCCGGGTGCCGCACCGCCAAGTCGATGTAGAACCCTGCGACGCCTATTTGCCCCTCGGCTTCGTATCCGTGTCGCCCCAAAAACTCCGCCACCGCGACTTCGAAGTCACTACCCGCTGCACGCGTCGACACGCGCGCCTTTCGCATCGAGCCGGTCTCTGCGTAGTCCAAGTAATCGCGAAAATCGCGCACGCCTGCTGACGTTGTGTCGTTCACGGCAAGGTCGCCTGCGCGAAACGACGCGAACACATGCACGCGCTTTCGTGCGCGCGTGAAAAGCACGTTCAGTCGCCTTGGTCCGTGCTCGCCGTTGATAGGACCAAACCGCTGATGCACGGTGCCTCCGTCTTCTTTGCGGCCGTACGTCGCAGAGATGAAGATGACGTCGCGCTCGTCGCCTTGCACACTCTCAAGATTCTTGACGAATGGCGCATCGCTGCCTTCACGATTCCAGATCGCGAAGAGTTCGGGTTGGTCGCGCAACTTGACTTCAGTGCGCTCGATGATGAGGTCGCGTTGCACCACGTTCATCGCGACGATCCCCAGCGATTCACTTGGTCGTTCGATGAGATGCTTGATCGCGGCGTCAACGACCGCGTCGGCTTCAACTAAGTTGCACGTACCTGTCCATCTTCCGCCTTCTACATACGTAAACCGCACGCCGAGCGACTCATCGGCGTCAGCAGACGGCGAAGGAAAAACGAGCAGGTTGCGGTCGTAGTAACGCTCGTTTGAAAACTGAATGAGGCTCTCGTGGGCTGAGCGGTAGTGCCACCGCAGACGACGCACATGGCTGAACGAACTGCGCGCAACGTCGAGAATGCTCTCGTGGTTTGTCGAGAACTCATCCGCTTCATCGCCTTCTGCCTCTGCGAGCGCAAAGAAACTTGTCGGCGGCAACTGCTTCGAGTCGCCAACGACTACAAGCTGCTTGGCACGTGCGATGACGCCGATCGCGTCTTCAGGCCTGAGCTGCGAGGCCTCGTCCATGACCACGAGGTCGAATTTGACGCTGCCGGGCTCGAGATACTGTGCCACCGAGCGCGGTCCCATCATGAAACATGGCTTGAGCGCGATGAGTGCATTCGGCGCTCGACGCAACAGGTCGCGCAAGGGCACGTGCCGCTTCTGCTTCGCCACTTCATGCTGCAAAAGTGTGAGCTCGGTGCGTTCGTTCGCTTTGGTCGAACGCTTGCCCTCGGGGACCTCACATTCATCCAGGTCGGCTGCAATGCGATCGCGCGTGCCCTCGATGACCAACTTGTCGAGGGCACGAAAGCGATCGCGAATCGCCTCCCAGCTGTGCAGACCCTCTTCGCGCAACGCTGGGTACTGCTCGAGCGCCGCAAGCGCCAACGTTCTGAAGGCAGCCGCTTCAATGGCAGACCAAAGCTCGGCTGGTTCGGTGGTCTTCGCAAGCAGCGTGACCACGGCCTCGTGAAGGCCGCGTTTGCGCAATTGCTCTTCATCGCGTCGGTACTCGAGATAAGCGGAGAGTTCGTCGCGTCGTGCAACGATGCCGTCAAGGTACTGAACGAGCTCGGGAAGCGCTTCCGGTAGCGATTTGCGTTCGATACCGTCGACTTCGTTCTTACGACGTTCAAGTGTGGAAAGGGTTTCGGCGTAAGAAACGAGCGCCTTCCGCATGTCGTCAATGTTCTGAACCAATCGTCCGTGCAAGGATGGAAAGGCCGCAAGCTCATTGGCAATCGGCAACGCGTCGCTCATTGCGAGAACGTTTGCGCCAAGATTGCGCGTATCTTTGGCCAATGTGTCGAGGCGACTCTCAAGCAACGTGAGTGTTTGGAGGCGCGTTGTCAGTTCAAGCAACGTGGCATTTGACTGCACATGACTGAAACCGACTGCAGCTTGCGCGAGCGTCGCCCAGGGAGTTTGCGCTTCGGGTCGAAGGACCCCGCGCGCCGGTTCAAGCGCTGCGGAGAGAGAAGAAACACGCGCTTCGTCCCAAGCGGCTGAACGATGCGCAAGCTCAACAATTGTATCGGCCGGCGCTTGCGCAAGACGCTCAGCAGCTGGACCGAGGAGTGCCGTCAGTTGAAGGCACCCTCGCTGCCAAACGATAGCGGCCCGTATTTGCGCAAACGGTGTTGCCAGGCCGGCAAACGATGGTCCAAGCGCTTGACGATAACCAGCGTGGCCGAAAAACTGTTGTGCGCGCGTTACATATTCCGCGATTCCACGCAGCTCGGTCGCGATCTGTGCCTGCGGAGGAAGCGGGCCTGCCTGACGGCGCATCGCCCGATACTGAGCCTCGGCCCCTTTATAGGGAGCGCTAAACGAGCGAAAAAGGCCTCCCGACTCGATCGTTGTCGCCGCCTGCCGCAACAAATTCGGATCGCTGACTTGCGACAAGTCGAAGCCCGTCTCAGCCCATTGAAATGCTTGGCGCAATTGTGCCGCTTCGCTTTCGGCTTGAGTGAGAGCGGTTTCACCCGCGTGCGATGCACCCACGCGATAGGCAAGGGCTGCTTGGGGCGCACGAAGGATTTGCAGAAGCAGCAACGCAAAATCAGCGACAGATAGCGGCGCCGTCCCTAGCAACGATGTGCAACCTGCTACGAGCGGAGTCAATTCGGCGATCGCCGCACCGAACATTCCCGCCGCTGCGGTGAGCGTCTGCAGCTGCGAAACGGTCGCATCATCGCACGCGACCGGAGCAACGTTTTCGCAACTCGCACGAAGGGCTTGAAGGCCGTTAGCGTAACGCACCCCGATCGATTTCGCCAAGCGCTCGGCTTCGTGGGTGAGAGGAGTGAGCTCAGACGCCCATGCCTGCGCGTGGGCCCGCGCTTCATCACTGAGAAGTTTGAACACGAGGTTGCGATCAGCGTGACCGTCAACCAGCTTGTCGATAGCCACAATGATTTCGCGTAAACCGATTTCGTTTCTTTGCAGCCCAAGATCGGTTTGCGCGGCGATGGCCGCGTGCGACGTTTCGAGGATGGCTCGCACGCTCGTAAGCAATGAGGACGGATTGGCGTTCGGCAGAACGTGGGCCCATCCATTCGAAGTCGAGAATCGCAGTTGCGCGGTCGTGAATCGGTGCACGAGAGTGCGAGCCGACTCAAAGTCTGCATCCTTCCATTCAAGCGCGGCGGGCAGCGATATATCGATTGCCGATTCGAGGGCCTTCGGCAACAAACGAGCCCGTCGCTCTGCACCCCATAAGACATCGTAAACAGACTTGCCGTTTGCACCCGTCGCCGAGCGCACGATCTCAGCGTGCTTGTTCAGCTTGGTGCGAACACGCGCAAGTTCGTCGACTTGCTCAAAGTACCGAAAAGGTCTCAAGAACGTTCCGCGCAGTTCGATGCGCTTCTTAATGTCGTCAACTACCTTTGCTTTCTTCGTGGCGTGGCTATGAAGCTCCAAACAAAAATGGCCGAGGCCCACGTCGGTCAGTTTCCGCTTCACCACTTCAAGCGCTGTGAGCTTCTCTGCAACGAACAACACGGTCTTTCCGGCCGCGAGTGTGCTTGCGATCAGGTTCGTGATCGTCTGTGATTTACCTGTGCCGGGTGGACCTTCGATGACGAGGTTGTGCCCATCGAGCGCGTCCGCGAGGGCAGTGTGTTGCGAGCTGTCCGCATCGATCACGATATTCTCTGCACGTTGAAGCAACTCGGCCTCGGGGCGCGCATCGGTCAGCAAAACGTTGGGCTGTGACTCGCCTCGAAAGAGTGACGTGATGAGCGCGCTGTCCTGCAGCGGTGCGCTCGGCCACCGACTTGGATCGAGGTCGAGGTACATGAGCAACTTCGAAAACGACAAGAGGCCCATGCACACTTCTCGCCGCGCCCGCCATCGCGGCTGCCCGTGGACGAGTGCCGCGACACGCGCGCAATAAGCGTCGGGCGTTTCATCTTCATCGAGTTCCGGCAACGCGATGCCAACGTTGCGCATGAGCATTTCGCGCAAAGTTGCGTTGGTCCAAATCTCTTCGCCTTCGTAGACAACCTTGTATTCGATGCATCCAAGCGAAGGCTTGAACACACCGCGCTCAAGCGTGACCGGCACCATCACAAGCGGTGCCACAAGCGGGCGGTCAGAAGAGGGCGCCTCGTACCATTCGATCAACCCGAACGCGAGGTAGAGACAGTTGGTTCCTGTCTCGTCGATGAGGCTCTTGGTCTTGGTGTGTAACTTGCGTAGTTGCGATTGAAGTTGCGCTGGGTAGAGCAGGGTTTGAATCGCGTTGTCGGTGTGCCTTGAAGCGGGGATACTTGCTGGTCCTGCTTCTTCGGTCGGATTTGCAGGCAGTTCATAATCCGTCAAGAAACCTAACGACTTTGCATGAGCCGTCGCGCTCTCACGAAGCTCTTCTTGTGCGCCCTTCGCGAGCTCAGGCAATGGCTTCCAAATGAGCGCACCCTTGTTCAGAAGCCGCGAGAACAACTCGTCAGGTAACTCGTCGATCACGCGCAACGTGTGCTTGAGCGGCAGGTTCAGCAGGTGATTCTTGAGCGACAGGTCGAGAAGCTTCTTGCGCAGATGCGTCAGGCCGCCCGTGATGTCGTGCTCGAAGGAAGAAAGGGTAGGTTCTGTCACGCTCCGGAGAATACGCGAGGTTGGCCGCTGCCTGGCTGGCTGATCACGCTGCGTTTTCGTACAGTCCACGCTAAGTCGGGAACCGCACACCTCACCGCTCAAACAAGAACGCCACATCCCCCTCAGTAAGCTTCTTCGCGGCGCCGGCGCCTTGATCGAGAATGCTCGCAAAGAGCGCCTGCTTCTTCGCCTGTAGTCCGAGAATCTTCTCTTCGATCGTGTCTTTGCCAACCAGCTTGTACACGAACACCGGCTTGTCTTGCCCAATGCGATGCGCGCGATCGGTCGCTTGCGCTTCGGCGGCGGGGTTCCACCACGGGTCGTAGTGAATCACCACGTCGGCGGCGGTCAGGTTGAGACCGGTACCTCCCGCTTTGAGGCTCAAGAGGAACACCGGAACATCGCCACGTTGAAACGCGCTCACGAGCTCGCCGCGATTCTCGGTTTCACCGGTGAGCATCAGGTAGCCGATTTTTTCGCGCTTCAGCTCCTTCTCAATGATCTCAAGCATGGTGACGAATTGAGAGAACACGAGCACGCGACGACCTTCAGCGGCGAGCTCTCGCAGCTTCTCGACGAGAGCCTCGAGCTTGGCCGAGCCGGCTTTCTTTGCCGTGCGCGCGGGAAGAAGGCGAGGATCGCACACGGCTTGTCGAAGCTTGAGAAGCGCATCGAGCACGACGATGTGCGACTTGGCGAGACCCCGTGCCGCAAGCGCCTCTCGCACGCGCTTGTCCATCGCAGAGCGAACGGCTTCATAAACGTCGCGTTGCGTGTCGTCGAGTACGACCGTTTCAACGATGATGGTCTTTTGAGGAAGCTCAGATGCGACTTGTTCTTTGCGGCGTCGCAGCACAAATGGGGCAATGCGCTTGACGAGTGCGTGGCGTGCTTCGTCTGAACCCTCGCGTTCGATCGGCGTGCGAAAGACGCGCGTGAACGTGCGCGAATCGCCGAAGAGTTCGGGCAGCGCAAACCGCATGACGCTCCACAACTCGCCCAAGTTGTTTTCCATCGGCGTGCCGGAGAGGGCGAGTCGAAAGTCAGCCTTGAGCGCGCACGCGGCGTGGGTGACAGCGGAGGTTGCGGTTTTCGCCATTTGCGCTTCGTCGAGAACGACGGTCGAAAACGGCTGCGTCGTGAAGAGCGCGGTGTCGCGCGCGAGAAGCGAATAGGTCGTGAGCACAAGGGCGGCCTTGCTCAGTTCGCCAAGCCGCGCGTCGCGATCAGCGCCATGGTGAACGTGCACTTTGAGCTTTGGCGCAAAGCGTTCAGCTTCGGCCTTCCAGTTGTCGAGCACGCTCTTCGGGCACACGACGAGGCTCGGCTTTCCGTTGCGCTCTTCGGCGAGCAACAAGGCAAGTGTCTGGACGGTTTTACCAAGGCCCATGTCGTCGGCGAGCACCGCGCCCAGTCCCGCACGACGTCGCGCAAGGAGCCACAAGAAGCCATCTCGTTGATAGTCGCGCAAGGTAGCGAGCAGCGTTTTCGGCACCGCGATCTTGATCGGAGAAGTGAGCGATGCCCGCAGCTTCGCAAGGCTCGCAGGGCTGCGTGCGACCACAGCAGGATCGAGCGCGAGCGCGCGAAGTGGCGATACTTCTCCTGTACCGCTCTTGCTTGCCAGTTCAAGAAGGATCGCGCGCAACGGTGCAAGACGGGCTGCGTCGACCTTGATCGAACGACCGTCAAGAAGGGTGACGATGAGCGACGCATCGTCGTCGTCCGAGGTTCCCTTTGCCTGCAGGGCCGCCAAGATGAGCGGCAACGCCTCGACCGTTTCGTCGCCGATGCGAATGCCAAGTGATACAGCAAGTTGACTTGTTGTCCCCGTGCCTTCGTCGAACGAAATTGTGAGGTCGTCGGCGACCATCGTGTCGGGTGGGTAGTGGGCGTCGCGTTCCACAACGACGTGCTTTGTAGCGAGCGCCTCAACGCGCGCTCCAAACGCGAAGATGGGCGTCTTTGGAAACGCGAGCGCCGTTCCTTCGGGTGCTTCGTGAAGCGGGTACACGCGCTTGAACGCGATGAGTCCCGCGAGCGCGAGCGCGCCGAGAAGCCGTTGCTCCTCGTGACTGTTGCGGCGGACCTTGATCACTTCGGTGTCGCTTTTTCGCGGATGGTGTGGCTCGCTTGGGTCGACGCGTTCTCCGTCGTAGTCGAAGAAAACGCGCGCCCAAGCACGCGCAGGCTGCGCTTCGATGATGGGTGCGCTGGCGGCGATCGGGACGTGTCCGAACGTCAAACGAAGCACAACGCGAGGCGCACACCGCACTTCGCGAATCTTCCGCACGCGCGGCACGGGAGGACGGTGCGGCAACTTGAGGGCACCGAGCCGAGATGCGAGTGCGCTCGCGGCATCCGGCTCGATCGGCGCGCCCATGATCCACTGGAACGCAAACGCATCGGACACTAGCGGCACCTGCACGGCGCCGACGTGGCCCGAACGCAGATCAACGTAATGGGGTGGGCAAACCGGCAGGATGAGCGCGTCGTCAGCGACCGTGAGGGTCGGACGTTCTCGGGCAAGGGTATCGGACGTGAAGGTGAGCTCACCCGTTTGCGCGGGCCCGTCAGAGAGTGCGAGCAACACGTGCTCACTCGCGAAGAACGCGCGTCCGGTCGAGAGAATCTGCCACAATAGTTGGGCGCCCTCTTTGTCGATGACGCTGAAGTAGCCCATCGACGAAGGGCCAAGGCGAGCGATGATGGCCCGATCGAGCGGCGACGATGCGCTGTCACGCGACCAGTCAATGTTGGCGACGTTCACCGGCGTGCGCGCGCCGAGAAAGCCGTGCTTAGTCGATGGAGCTCGGCTCACCGTGACGAACAAATACGTGGGCGCACTCGGCTGCTGTTGCAACGTGAACGTGTAGACAAAGTGCTTGGGCGGTTCGCTGAGGGAGGGCGCGAGTGCCTGTGCTTGCTCACTGTACTCGAGTGCTTTCAGCCACTGCTCATGGCGCGGCTCAAGTGCCACTGCCCCGCGTGGTTTGGCTTCTTGAGAACCCCCTGCCAGGGCTGCAATGACGGCCACGCAGTGCTTGCAATACCCGCCCATGGGACACGTGCAAGTCGCAACGACGAGTACTGTCTTGCGCGGGTCAAACGCGATTCTGACGGAATAGGGTTGCGACTGACTCCCGCGGACTGCAGCCGAGAAGAAGAAGAAGGTGTGGTTTCGTTCTGTCGCGATAGGGCCTACTCGGTCTTCGCTGAAGTACCGTTGGCCACGCTCCCAGACAGCCGCGGAGAACTGACGCTTTGCGTGGCCGAGCGCGTCGCGGCTGATTTCGGGGCGTGCCATCGCGCCCGCAAGGTAGTCGTTTGGCCTCGGCTGGAAATTCGAATTTGGGGCGGAAAGTACTCGCGGTCATGAAGAGAGAACCTCCGCAGCTCGAAGCAGCGCGGCTGCATCCACACGTTTCTTGAACCGCAGCACCACGTGTTCGGTGGACATGGCGATCTCCCCGCAATCAAGCGACTCGTCGACACACACAATAAACGGGTATCTCGTTCGCGCGGACCGGAGCGCTTGCACCTTTCGCTCGAGGTAATCAGCCGTGTAGAACCCCACAATCTCGACGAGCACGCGCGCGTCATTGCGGCAAAGCGCAAAGTCGGGAAAGAACAGGTGAGGACCTGCGCGAATCACCTCGCTCTCACGCACGAGTTGCCAGTCGGTCGGTAGACGTCGCAGGTCGCGCACCAGCGCGCGTTCGATGGTGCTGTCGCTCTCGCGCGGGAGGGCATGCGTGCGCGGTAACGGATCGTCATGTGAGACCGTGATTGTTGCGAGATGGTCTCGAACGTAACTGGCGGCGGTGAGCGAAAATTGTGGCGTGCTGACGAGCGTGGGAAAGAACGAAGCGAGTGCGTGACCGTACTTTGCCGTGCGACGAAAGAGCGCGAGCGGCCCTGAGATCTCGAGGCAGGTACCCGCCTTGGTGTCGACTACTGCGACAAGCAACCCGCGCAGCTTGGCCATGCGCACGACGGGGCGCACGTGCTCGGTGAGGTCGATGCGCACGCTGTGGCTTCGAAGAAGCAGGCCTTGCACGAGCGCTAAATTGTACCCGTATCTGAGGTCAATTGGATTCAATGCCTTTTTTGCGCGCACGCGTTGCGCATTGGCACGATCGGCGTACAGCCATGCATCAAGGGCGCCGGCGTCGATACCCCAGCGGCCTGACGCAGCGTCGGCAATGGCTTCGCGCGAGAGTCCTTGCGCGAAGGACTCGAAGACGAAGGTTCGCAACGCGCGAGGCGTGACGGGCGAGTCGACTTCGGTCTCGTGATGGCGGTCGAGGAGCCACTTGATGCCGCGTGCGGCGACCTTTGCAGCACCTTCAGCGATCAGTGTACTTTCCACCTTTTGCGACCACGCGGCTTGAAGCTCGCTCACGGTGAGGCCCAATCGGTCGGTGTATTGATCGCATGCGTGACGTATCCAGACGTCGTCGCGACTGGTGAGGTACCGAGGCGCAAAGACGCGAGGCGCGGTGGGCTCAAGCGAGAGCAGTGAAGCCGGAAGCAAGGTCTCTCCTTCGTGCGCGCGCACGTGCGTCGTCGATCGTGCCTAGCGTTGTGAGTTCGTAAACGAGGGCGCGTTTGTCGGGGGCAGGACGCAAGACGCGCCCCACGCGTTGGACCATTTCGCGAGCGCCTTGTGCGGCGCCGACCACGATGGCAACACGCGCATCGGGGACGTCGATGCCTTCGTTGAGGACACGTGCGGCGATGATGGTTCGGATGCGCCCGACTCGAAACGCGTCGATCATTTCATCGCGCTCTGTGCGTGCCGTTTCTGCGGTGATGGCGGGTGCAAGAGCCAGCCGAGAGAGCTCGTACGCGTCTTCGACGTTGGCGGTGAAGACGAGCACCTTCTCGTGGCGATGCAGCGCGAGCAGCTCTAGCGTGCGCTCGCGCTTCGCGTTTGGGAAGGACGCGATGCGAAGTGCATGAAGGTGGTCGTCCATGATGCGTCTTCCTTCCTCGCTGCGTAAGAGCATGCCGATGAAGTGTCGCCATTCGGCGCCGGGTCGATCGCGAAAGAAGCGCTGCCTGTGCGAGGTGAACTCACGGACAGCAGGCCAGTAGATGGCGCGCTCAGTCGCAGAGAGTTCGACGTTAAGACGGATGATGTCGAGGTTGGCGAGGTAGATACCGAGCAGATCGTCGAGCCCCACCTCGCACACGACGGGCCCAACGCGCTGATCGATGCGCGTGCGTGCTTCGCTCTCGAGAGCAGGTGGCGTTGCCGTGAGGCCGAGGCGGTAGGGCGCCGTGCACATCTCGAGTGCTTCGCTGCGAATACCAGCGCCGAAGTGATGGACCTCATCGGCGACGAGCAGCGCAAACTGATCACCGATGGTGTCCATGATGCGATAGGCACTTTCGAAGGTCATGACCGTGACCTTCTCGATGCATCGCTCACCGTCGCCGACGATGCCAACAGGGCCGTCAAACCAGGCTTCGATCGCGCGCTTCCACTGGGCGAGCAGCGCGCGTGTAGGGCACAAGACGACGGTAGGAAGTTGCAACTTGGCCATGATGGCGATTGCGACGTGCGTTTTGCCCGCGCCGGTCGGAAGCGCGACGACGCCACGTTTGCCGAACGAAAACCACGCGCTCACCGCCGCTTGTTGATAGCTGCGCACCTCCGGTGTGCGAAAGCCGCTGCAAGGTTCTTGCGGCCATGGTGGATGATCGCGGTCGACGACGTGGTCTGCGAACACCTGCGACGCGAGGTATGCAGGCCAACGGTATTCGAGCGTGCGTGGGTCCCATTTAACGTGCGGGAGGTTCTGCACGATCGGCTCGGGCCCGACGGCGCAAACGGTCCCACGCTCGAAACGGAGTCGCACGCTCATGCTTGCGGAGGAGCAGAAATCGTGCCGACGGAGTCGCGCGAGAAGTGCGCCGCGAAGGGTGTCAGCGACGGATTTTGGGTGTCAGGTTGGGCCCAGAAAGAGAGGGCAGCTTGAAGCGCTGCTCGGTGAGCTCGCGGACGAGGTTTGGAAGGACCCGGGCTAAGTAGCGAACCTTTATTAGCGCTTTCCACTAGTAAAAAATAGCCACATAAGTTTTACTAGTCGTCATGGTGGCCATGGCTGAACGCGCGGGGAGGTTTGTGGTGCAAGACCACGGAAAACCTTCTGAATTCCGTGCGTTCGTGCCGCGCCCTCTGCCTCCGCACCCGCCTCTCGTCCTTACTGATGAGTTTCACGAATGGGACCGTCGAGCCTACGCAGGGCTCGGGCGCCTTTCCGGTATCACGCGCGTGCTGCCGAACCTTCACCTCTTCCTTTACATGCACGTGCGCAAAGAGGCGGTGCTCTCGAGTCAAATCGAGGGAACGCAATCGTCGTTGTCGGACTTGCTGCTCTATGAGCATGAGGGCGCGCCTTCGGTACCGATCGACGATGTCGAAGAAGTCTCCTGTTACGTGGCGGCGGCTGTTCGCGCGGTGAGTCTGCTGAAGACGTTGCCGCTATCGATGCGCCTCTTGAAAGAAGTGCACGGCGTGCTCTTGAATGGAGCGCGAGGCGGAGACAAAACGCCGGGCGAGATTCGCACGTCACAAAATTGGATCGGTGGTTCCAGGCCGGGCAACGCGCTGTTCGTACCACCACCGCATCGTGAGCTGGCCAATGCGCTTAGCCATCTTGAGAAATTTTTGCACGACGAACCGACGCGGACGCCGACATTGATCAAAGCTGCGCTTGCGCACGCGCAGTTCGAAACGATTCACCCTTTTCTCGATGGAAACGGACGCTTAGGCCGATTGCTCATCACGCTCGTCTTGATGAACGAGGGCCTGATCGACACGCCTGTGTTTTATCCGAGCCTCTTTCTCAAGCAGAACCGCACCGAGTACTACGAGCGCCTGCAACGCGTGCGAACGCACGGCGACTGGGAAGGCTGGCTCTTGTTCTTTGTGCGCGGCGTGGCGTTGGGGTCTGAAGCGGCGTGCACGACGGTCGAAGCGACACTCGCGCTCTTCGAACGCGACCGCACCAAGGTGATGAGCGGTAAGGGACGCAACCTCGCCAATGTCCTGCGCGTCTACGACTACGCTCGCGAGAAAGCCGTAGTCGCCGTACCTGCAACGCAGCGCGCGCTTTCGATTTCGCAGCCAACGGTGAACAGCGCGATAAACGCCCTCAGCGAGCTGGGCATCTTGCGCGAGATGACCGGAAAATTGCGCGATCGACGTTACGTTTACGCCGAGTACGTGAATCTGATGAGTGACGAAAGGCCGCTTCGTTGAAATCCAGCGACATCCAGCAGCGCGCGTGCGGCGAGGTGCACAAACGCGACTCACCACACACCCAGCCGCTACAGCGCCTCCCGCACAAACAAGTCTTCCAGCGTCTCGCGCTTCGGCGAAATGCTGCGCACCGTCGCGCCCGCTGACCAGGCGCGCTCACAAACGGTCTTCGTCATCGCGTCGCCGGCGACCTCGACAACAATGCCATCTGCCGCCGTTCGTGGCGCGAGCCCGCTGGCACGCAGTTCGTCAACTAAGCTGACCGGTGCGTTTTCAATCGCAACTTCAGCACGACGCGCGTCATCGCGCAGGAGCTCGCTCAACTTCCCTTGGACCGCGACCTTGCCTTTGCGCAAAATGCACACGCGGTCGCAGAGCATTTCGGCGTCGGCGAGTACGTGCGTCGAAAAGAACACCGTCCTACCGAGGTGCTTCTCCTCCCAAATAAGGTCCCGCACTTCTTTGCGGCCGACCGGGTCGAGGCCGCTCATGGGTTCGTCGAGGATGAGCAGCTTCGGTTCGTGCACCAGTGCGGCGGCGAGTCCGATGCGTTGTGTCATGCCCTTGGAGAGCTTGCGCACCTCGCGGTCGCCCGCGTCCGCCATGCCCACGCGGGCGATCGTCTTTTCGACGCGCGCATTAATCTCCCGGTGGGGCACCCCGCTTAACTGGGCACACATGGTTACAAATTCGCGCGGCGTAAGATACGGATATACATAAGGATTTTCGGGCAAAAACCCAATGTCGCGCATCGTCTCGGGCGAAGGGATGGGCTGGCCGAGCAGCGTTGCCGAGCCCCCGGTTGCGTGGATCAGACCGGTAAGCATCTTGATGGTTGTCGTCTTGCCCGCGCCGTTAGGACCCAGAAACCCGAACGACTCACCTTCGTTCACCTGGAACGAAATGCTGCTCACAGCTTCGACCTTTTTTCCCGAGAATGGCTTGCGAAACGTCTTGCTTAACTCGTTCACAACGACGACTTGAGCGCTCATTGGGGGGGATTCTCTCATCGAACGGCTCACAAAGGAAATGTTCGCCACGCGGCATGAACGGGGCACCGTCCCACGCCGTCGCACAGTTCCCCTTTGGAGAAGCCTCATGCGGTGCTAAAAGGGGGCGGACCTTTGGCCCGCACCTTACCTATGCGGAGGGTGGCCGCGCCGACCTTCATCCCTGGAGAAACCATGCGTCACTTCATCGCGGTTGTGAGTGCTTCCCTTGTGAGCGTTTCCCTTGCGAGCGTGTCCAACGTGGCATTCGCGCAGCCGGCGCCTCCACTCCCGGCGCCTGCTCCTGCTCCTGCTCCTGCGGCAGCCCCGGTCGCAGCCCCAGCCCCAGCCCCAGCCCCAGCCCCAGCCCCAGCCCCAGCCCCAGCCCCAGCCCCAGTCCCAGCCCCAGCCCCAGCCCCGGTCGCCGCCCCAGCCCAAGAAATCTCCGGCGACGACCCAGAGGTAGAGCGCGAGTGGCGCGATCGCGATCGTCAACTTGCTGAAACAAATACGCTCACCGGCTCCACCGGTTTGCTCCGTCTACAACATGCAACCGTGGGCGTCCCGGGTCAGTTCCGCCTTGGCTTTTCAACCGAGACCTTCTCTGCGGGCTTCCTCTGCACGCCAGAGTTTCCGTGCGCGAACCCCCGGGGCCCTGGCAAAATCGTCACGGGCGCGAGCGGCCACTCGGGCGCTTCGCTCACCCTCGGCGTGACGGTTGCAAAGCTGGGCAACGGCGGTCTCGAAACGTGGCTGTCCACGAGTGCCTACGCGAATTCGCACGCTGGCAACCGCCCCGGCCTGTTGCAGGTGCTTGGCGATTCGACGCTTGGCGTGAAATACGCTGCGCCGGTCAGCGACGTGTTTCGCCTCGGCGGCGCGATGGAGATGCTTCTCTTAAACGGCTCCGGAAGCGTGGGCCTAGTCGGCGGCGCAACGAGCGCGCGGTTCTCCGGTCTTGCCACCGCTGACTTGCGCGGCACCGAGGCGAAGACGCCGCTTCGGTTGTCGCTCAACATGACGTACTTCCTCGACAACTCGTCGAAGGTCCTCGAAGACATCGAGAAGCCGGTCAGCCAAGGCGGGCGCGGTGCTCCCGTTACGCGCATCGAACGCTACGGCCTAAAAGTCAATCGCGTTGACCAGTTCCAGATCGCGCTCGGCGCTGAAGTCTTCGTCGCGAACGACAAGGTTCGCCCGTTCGTCGAGTACCAAATGGGCGTTCCGACGAACCGCCAGGACTACGCTTGCAAGCCCTCCAACGCGAGCAAAGACAACTGCCTCGCCAACGTGTCGGTGATCCCAAGCACCCTGACGATCGGTGGGCGTTTCGCACCGTGGAAACCAGGGTTCTCGCTGTTGGCTGCGCTCGACCTTGGCCTGACCGGAACCGCAAGCTTCATCGAAGAGCTCGCGCCCGTTGCCCCTTGGACGCTCCACATCGGCGCAGGCTGGGCGATCGACACGCAGACCCGTCCGCCCGTGATCAAGGTACGCACGAACGAGAAGATCGTTCAGGTCGCCCTCCCTCCACACGGCAAGCTGCTCGGCTTCGTTCACGAGCAGGGCAAGCCAGAAGGCGTCGCGGGAGCGGTGGTCGCGTTTGCCAATCACGCAGAGTTCACCTCGCTCGCAGCGGGCAAAGACGGCCGCTTTGCAACGTCAGAACTTCCTGACGGGGCCTATCAATTTCACGTCTCGGCGGACGGATACAAAGACGGAGCGTGCGAGGCGCAAATCGTCAAGTCGCAAGACGGTCAAGTTGATTGCCAACTTGAAGCGTTGCCAAAGTTGGGTTCGCTCGCAGGTACGGTGCGTGACTCGGCAAGCAACACACCTCTGTCGGGTGTGACCATTCGCTTGTTGGACGCGCAGCACAAAGAGCTGACCCAAACGACCGATGCGTCGGGCGCTTACAAATTCGAAGGCCTCACGCCTGGCTCGGCCGAGCTTCACATTGCAGCCGACGGCTACCTGGCAGACGTTGAGTCTGCCGACGTGAAGGTCCGTCAAACGTCGCATCTCGACGTGCCACTCCGCGCGAAGCCAAAAAAGGGCCTCATCGCCCTTGGGCCGAAGGAAATTTCGCTCAAGCAACAGGTTCAGTTCGCAGCGGATAGCTCAACGATTCTCCCTGAGTCGTTCCCACTGCTCACTGAAATTGCCGACGTGCTTATTCGCGAGCCCCGACTTAAGCGCGTGGAGATTCAAGCCCACACCGACAACGTCGGCAGTGCTGACATGAACAAGCATCTCAGCGAAATGCGTGCCGAGGCCGTGAAGTCCTGGCTCACAAAACACGGTGTCGAAGGCTCGCGCCTTTCGTCCGCAGGTTTCGGCGCAAGCCGGCCGCTTGTTCCCAACGTGACCGCAGGCATGCGTGCTCAGAATCGTCGCGTTAAGGTCGTGATCGTCGAGCAAGACAAGGCGCCGCCGAAGCCTCGATAATTCGACGACTCACCCCTTGCCGAGTGCAACGACAAGGGGTATGGTCGCCGCCCCTGTAGGTGGTGGATAGAGCGCGGGCCCGCCGGGTGCTGCGCTCTTTTCGTTTTGTTTGGGTCATTTTGTTTGGCTCATTCTGTTTCGCTCATTCTGTTTCGCTCGTTTTGCCGCGTAGTTCCTCCGATGACCCAAGTAGCTCGATCCGCAACGTTCGTTGATGTCGCCGCGATTTCCGCGGTGATTGCGCCCATTGCCGAAGCGCATGGCGGCGAAATTGCGCACATCGAAATGGGGCGGGGACCGCAAGGGCTCACGTTGCGCGTCGACATCGAGAAGCGTGGGGCCGCCGAAAAAAAATGGTCCACCGAGGAAGCGGTCGTCGACCTCGAGGTCTGCGCCGAGATCGCCCGCGAGGCATCTCCAGCCCTCGATGTGGCAGACGTCATCCCCTTCAAATACAACTTTGAAGTCGGCACTCCCGGCGTTGAGCGCGAGCTCCGTCACCGTGGTGATTACCAGCGATTCGTGGGTAAGCGCGTGCGCATCAAGCTGTACGCTAACGCCGCCGACACTGAAAAAGCGATCGACGGCCAACTCCTGTCCGTCGGCGACAGCGAGGTTGTCGTTTTGATTGGCGCGCGCGAAAAATCGGTCGCATTCGGTGACATTCGCGTTGGACGACTGGTGTTCGAGTTTGGACCCGCCGTCAGGCCTACCAAAAGTCCTGGCAAGAGGCCGGGCAAGGCGCCTGGCAAGACCCCGAAGAAAGAGCAATTGAGGTAATTTCGATGGCGATTCGTCAAGAACAGGCATCTCCCGAGCTGACCCTTTTGCAGGCCGTCGAAATGGTCGCGCGCGAAAAGGGCATTGATCGCAGCCGCCTCATCAAGACGGTGGAAGAGGCCATTCTGAAGGCAGCGCAAAGCGTCTTCGGCGCCGAGCGCGAGTTAGAGGCGCGGTTCAACGAGGACAGCGGCCAGATTGACCTCTTTCAGTACATGACGGTCGTCGACGACCCATCCGACGACGATCGCGAGATCGCCCTCGAAGATGCGCAGCGCCTTGGGCTTGAGGCCGAGCTGGGCGAAGACCTCGGGTTTCAAATTTTTTGGCATCCGTCCGATTCGAAGCGCGCGGCGGATCAAGATCGCGAGTACGGCGATTTGCTCAACGTGAAGCAAGCCCGTCAGGCGTTTGGCCGCATCGCCGCTCAAACGGCAAAGCAAGTGCTCATGCAGCGCGTGCGCGATGAAGAGCGTGACCTCATTTACAATGAGTTCAAAGATCGCAAAGGCGAGCTCATCAAGGGCGTCGTTCGCCGATTCGAGAAGGGCAACAACCTCATCGTCGACCTTGGTCGCACCGAAGGTATTTTACCCTATCGCGAGCAAACGCCGCGCGAGACCTTTCGCCCGGGTGACCGCATCGTTGCCTACGTCAAGGAAATTGACCGTGAAGCGCGCGGTCCCCAGGTCATTCTGAGCCGCACCGATGCGCGCCTCGTCGAGAAGCTCTTCGAGGCAGAAGTTCCGGAGATTTACGAAGGTATTGTGAAGGTTATGGCGTGTGCTCGCGAAGCCGGCGCGCGCTCAAAGATTGCGGTTGCCAGCCGCGATGCCGACGTCGATCCCGTGGGCGCATGCGTCGGCATGAAGGGCGCGCGTGTTCAAGCGGTCGTTCAGGAACTCCGCGGTGAAAAGATCGACATCGTTCCGTACGATCGCGACCCGGCTCGCTTCGTTTGCGCCGCGATCCAGCCTGCGGAAGTAACCAAGGTCATCGTCGACGAAGCGGACGGTCGCATGGAGCTCGTCGTTCCTGACGAAAAACTGTCGCTCGCAATCGGTCGCAAAGGGCAGAATGTTCGGCTCGCTCATCAGCTCACGGGCTGGAAGCTCGACATCATTCCTGAGTCGAAATTCCGGCAGATGGAAGAAGAAGCCGTCCGCGCGCTTCAGCAGGTCGGTGGTGTTACTGAGGGCGTCGCTCGCAGCATGTACCGCCTCGGCTTCCGGACGCTCGAAGAGCTCGCTGAAGCTGGCGAACAGGAGCTGGCGGCGATTCCAGGACTGGGCGGTGCCGAACTGGCATCGCGCATTCACAGCGAGGCTGAAGAGATTCTTGAGCGCGAGCGGCAGGATCGCATCCGCTTGGCTTCGGCCCGCACCGAACCGCTCAGCGATCGCGAACGCCTCCTGTTCGTGCGCGGAATTGGCGAGCGAACCGTCCAGTTGCTTGAGGAAGCTGGCTATCGTCGCGTCGAAGACTTGCGCAACGAAGAAGAAGACAAACTTGCGATCAAGACCAGCCTTGGTCTCCGCAAGGCGCGTGCAATCAAGCAAGGCGTTGAGACTTTTCTTTCATCCGAACTGCAGGTGATCGAAGCCGCTCGCCGCGCAGCTGCGGTTGCCGAGCCGCCGCAGCCGACTGCATGACGAAAGCGCATGACGAGAGCGCACGAACAAACGCATGACCGAAACAGAGGACGAATTGCAGATCGAGATTCCACAAGAGCAACCGAGCAGCGCGCGCACATGTGCGGGTTGCGGAAAAGCGGGCGACCGACATGCGTTCTTGCGTGTCGTGTTGGCCGACGACGGTTCGCTTGTGCTCGATCTGCAGCGTTCCTCGTTTGGTCGCGGCGCGAACGTGCACCTGGACCCCGCCTGCGTTCGACGGGGCCTTCGCGGCGGCTTCGCCCGAGCGTTTCACGCTGAAATCGTAACCACTGTGGGTCAAGTGAGAGAGATGGGCCAGCTCGCCGTCGAACGGCGGCTCAGGGGCTTACTGGTCGCTGCGTGGCGTAAGCGCGTGCTTGCGGTCGGCGCCGACGCGGTTCGCGAATTGGCATCGCACGGCCCTAACGTCCGCGCGGTAGTTGCAAACGATGCTGGGTCGATCGCCAAGGAGCGATTTGTGCTTGAAATGGTTACGAATGGCGCAGTCTTGATCGCCTTTCGACGTGGTGAGCTGGGTGCGCTGTTGGGCCGCCCAGAGGTTTCAGTCTGTGCTACGAGCGACGTCCGCATCGCACAGGAGCTCGATAGGCTCCTCGCGCTGCAAATGTTGTTCTCAAGCCTCAGCACCAATAACGAGAGCGCCTGATCATGGAGCGCGAGGTGGTCGCATGCAAGTTTCCAGAGGTTCGATGAGCAAGGTCCGCGTCTACGAGGTAGCCAAGCAGCTGAACCTTGATCCGAAGGCGGTCGTGGCGCTCTTTCACGCTGTTGGCGTGGCTGATGTGCGCAACCATATGAGCTCGGTGGAGGCCGAGGCGGTCGACCGCGTTCGTCGTCACCTCGAAAAGCAACGCACGCACGACGTCGTCGAAGAGAAAATTCGGCCGACCGTTGTGAAGCGCCGCGCGATAGCCAAACCCGTGCCAAGCTCGCCAGTCTCGGCCCCTGCGTTTTCTACCTCGGTCCCCTCCGCGGGGCCCTCGTCGCCTTCGCTGTCGTTGTCCGCGCCGCCTCCGTCCGCCGCAGCGTCGGCTCGCTTACCCGAGTCTGAGCCCTCCGCTCCGTCGCTGCCGCACGAATTGTTCGCGACCGATGCCCCCACAATTCAAGAAGAGCGCCGAAGCGTTCGGGACCTTGCGGCCGAGGCCGCGATGCTGAGCGAGGGTGGGAGCGTTCGTGACGTCGAGGGAGCTTCGTTTGGGTTCGACACGCAGCCGCTGTCGAGTCCTCAAGCGCACGTTCACGCTCATGTTCACGCGCACGTTCACGCTCACGTTCCAGAGGCGAGTCAGTCTACGCGGTCCCTTGAGTCGGCCCCGCCGCCGTCTGTTGCCGCAGTTTCCGCAGTCGCAGAGTCGGCGCCATCGGCCAGTCCGAGAGCCGCC